>JBAURA010000351.1:0-12763 GCA_049580985.1 Chloroflexia bacterium | reverse complement strand
CTTTAGGGACGTGGTAGCAATTCCAGTACCAGGTAGCTGCCGGCGGCGGTGGGGGCGTTGTGCTGGTAGAAGGGGAGGGCGTCGGGGTCGCCCATGAAGATTTGATCGCCCGGTTCCAGGTCGTAGGAGGAGTCGGGGCGGGCGTTGCGTATTGTGCCGAAGGTCTGGAGGGGTGTGAAGGTGGAGGAGCCGGCGGGCTTGACGAGGGTGTCTAGCTCCGCGCCGGGGCACTGGCGGATGGTGATCGCGCCGTCGGCGGTGAGGGCGAGGTAGCACTGCTTGCGGTGGATGAGGTACTGCTTCTGGCCGTGGATGTCCATCGGCTGCACCCACTGGCGCACGTCGATGTCGGCCTGGCTGCCCGATTCGGCATCGGTCCTGCCGACCAGGTATTCGCCGGGGCGGGTGATGGTGAAGCCCTGTGCGGGGTCGGCCACGCCCGCGAGGACGATGGCGAACTGGGCGCTGCCGGCAGGGGCGGTCGCGCCGGATTGAGGAGGCGGGATGACGCCTGACACGGGTGTGAGGGGTGGGGTGGTATCGGGTGTAGGGGAGGGCGTGGCCGGTGTGGCGGTGGGATCGGGTGGGGAGGCCGAATCCGGCGTGTCGGGCGGGTCGGATGTGGCGGTGGAAGTAGATGCGGAAGCGGGGTCCACAGGTGGAGGGGGTTGAGCGTCGGCGGAGGTAATGAAGAAGCCGCAGTTCTCACAGAATTTGCCGACCTCCTGATCAGGGGCGGCGCAACTTGGGCACGTGATGGTCATGGGGTTCTCCTGCGCGAAACGCGAAACGCGATGCGCGAAACGTGATACATAAGTAACGAATGCTGTATTACGCTTTCCCTCGCGTTTCGCGCATCGCGTTTCGCTTTCACTGCCTGACTAACGTCCATTGTTTGGTCGTGGGGTCGTATTGCATTATGCCTTCGAAGAGCCAGTTGACCTGGCCGGTGGCGGGGTCCTGGCCGAGGTGCTGGACGCTGATGGTGACGAGGGAGGTATCGCCGTTGCCGTCGAAGGACCAGTCGCCCAGGATGTTGTCGCCGGTAAGCTGAGAGGTGGTTGTGGTGGCGACTAGCTGGCGGATGGCCTCGCGGTCCTTCTTGTTGGCGCGGGCGATGGCGCTGATGGCGACGCGGCCTGCTTCGTAGCCAAAGGGCGCGAAGTCTTCGTTGGCGTCGTTGGGGTAGCGGGACTTGTAGCGCCTGTACCAGTCGGCCCCTGGCCCCGCGAGCCGGGAGGCGGGGAGGCCGACGAGGGTTGTGTATACCTGATCGTCATCGCCCAACCCTACTTTCCCCAGGTTCTCGATGAAGGTGCTGCCCGCCAGGTCGTCGGCGCTCATGAATGCGCCCTGGTAGCCCAGGCGGCGAAGGTCGCGGAAGACGAGGTCGGGGTGGTTGGCGGTGATGCCGCCGAAATAGACGAGGTTGGCACCCGACTGGATTATGTCGGTGGCTAGCTGGGTGTAGTCCTGGGCGCGCACGTCGATGCTTCGGGGTCCGCCCGCCAGGGTGAGGCCGAGGTTGCGGGCCTCGCGGGCGAAGACGGTGGCGATCCCTTTGCCGTACAATTCGGTGTCGTCGAGGACGTAGACGGTGGTCGCGCCTAGCTCGCGGGCGTAGGCGGCGGCGGCGGCCCCCTGGAGGTCGTCGGCGGGGACGACGCGAAAGTAGTTGCGCACGCCGAGCGGGTAGTAGATGTAGGGTTCGCCCGCGCTGCCGGTGCCGGGCTTGGTGAGGCCGGGGTAGGTGTTGCCGGGGCTGATCATCGCCATGCTGACGCGATTTAGGACGGGGATGCTGATCTTGGCCGCGCCCGAGTTGTAGGTGCCTATGTAGACCATAGCGTCGGGGTCTTCGCTGGCGCGGCGGGCGTTTTCTAGCTCGGCATCGGGGTCCCATTTGTAGTTGCCGCTGGGTTGGGTCCTGGCATCGTTGAGGGGGACGAACTCTACCCGGAAGTCGCCGGCGCGGCCACCCGCCTCGTCTATCGCCATCTCTATACCGTGTACGATGCTGTCGTAGCCTGGGCGTGGGACGCTGGCGTAGATGCGGACGAGGGTGGGGTCGCCGGAGTTGCCCTGGCCGAACACGGGGTTGAGAAAGAGGACGGCGAGCACGCCCAGCAGGAGAGCGAGGGCTATCGGGAGGATTATTTCTATGGTGTTGATGGTGATGGAGCGTGGGCGCATGGGAGTTAGTTGTCAGTTGCCGGTTGTCAGTTATCGGTTATGGTGCTTGGTTGCGGGGTGTGTAACCTTTTCACAATGGAATTACGTAGTTCCTTAGGGTAGGGTTACGATGGGTGGGGGATGGCGATGCGATTGTGCCTGGCGATGGGAATGAGTATACTATAAGCCAGCCGACGGTACAATGGGGTGTGCGTTGGTGAGCATTCGGCGGGGTGTGGGGCGGACCACATGTCCGCCTTGATCGGATATAGATTCTATATGGGAGAGGGCGGACACGTGGGTCCGCCCCTACAATGATTATTCGTTATGGCTAAGAGCAAATCAGCACAAGCTAAGAAGGTGGAATGCCCTACGTGCCACGAGCGGGTGGTGCCGGATGATGGGTATTGCCCTAGTTGTGGGTCGCCTATTGAGATTTCGGCGGGTGGGGCTGTGGTTCAACCGGTTGCGGGTGCGGTGGGTGTGGCGTGTCCGGTGTGTGGCACGCAGAATAAGGCCGGGGAGGAGTATTGCACCAACTGTGGTGCGCCGCTGGCGGTGGTGACGGGGGCGGTCGGGGCGGGGCCGAGTGCGGGGGTTGGGGCTGCGTCCGGGGATGTGAAGTGCTCGGTTTGCGGGAGCGACATCCCTGCGAACGAGGAGTATTGCCCGACTTGTGGCGCGCCCAGGAGCGCTTCGACCGCGCTTCCGTCGCCGGATGGGAAGGTGGATGGGGCGCAGCAGGCGCAGACGACTATATGCCCGAATTGTGGCGCGCCGTTGAGGCCGGGGGCGAAGTTCTGTAGGGAGTGCGGGGAGCGGTTCACTACGCTGCCGACAGAGAAGGGCGCGCCCTCCGAGCCGCGCGGGTTGCAGGTGGGTCAGATCCTGGCCGGGCGGTACAAGCTCGTGTCGGTGATCGGTGGCGGCGGCATGGGGATGGTGTTCAAGGCGTTCGACCTGAACCTGAAGACGCGCCAGGAGCCTGAGGGCAGGCCGGCGGCTGTGAAGGCGATCCTTAACACGGACGACCCGGAATTGCTGGCGCAGGCGGTGGATGAGCGCGAGATGCTCATCCGGTTGGACCACCCGCATATCGTGCGCATCTTCGATATTGTGGAGGAGCGCGGTCTGCCGTACATCGTGATGGCGTACGTGAAGGGGACTAGCTGGAAGGAGCTTTACGACCAGAACGGGGGGCCGCTGCCCGAGAGCGAGGCGCTGAGGCTGGTGCTGGGGATTAGGGGGGCGTTTGAGTATTTGCACGGCAGGACGCCGCCTGTGGTGTACCGCGATTTCAAGCCGGGGAACGTGATCCAGGTGGACGACGGCAACGGCAGGGTGCGGCAGACGCTGATCGACCTGGGGACGGCTGTGGAGTACTTTCCTGGGCAGAAGCGGGAGGCGTGGGGTACGGTGGGGTTCGCGCCGCCGGAGATCGGGGGAATTTGCGAGCAGCCGCCGACGATGGACCTGTTCGGTATCGTGAGCACGCTGGCCGCGCTGCTGGGCGTGGACGTGAACCACCAGGGGATCGGCGCGCCGCCGCGCTCCGAGTGGCCGGTGTCGGCTGAGATATACGACCTGGTGGTGCGCGGGCGCGATCCCGACCCGCGCGTGCGGTTCCAGAGCGTAGGCGAGTTGTTCGACCAGTTGGAGGGGATAGAGAGGTTTATCAA
Organism: Chloroflexia bacterium; assembly: GCA_049580985.1. Taxonomy (GTDB): domain Bacteria; phylum Chloroflexota; class Chloroflexia; order QHBQ01; family JADMIH01; genus JADMIH01. Next base: position 8,912 of record JBAURA010000351.1, on the reverse strand, counting down.
GGGGCAGGAGCGGGCGCGGCTGGCGGGCAAGGGTAGCCTAGGCGGGCGCGCGACCAGCCCATTGACGGGGACGCTGGTGCCGGTGCAGAGCACGATCATCACGGGGAGGCTCACGTCGAGCATACAGGGGGCCACGGGGAGGATCAGCGCGCTGCCGGCGTTGAGCACGTCGGACCCGGCGGGGCAGATGTTGCAGGGGGCGCGCGATCTGATGTCGGCGGGGCGGTACGCGGAGGCGTTGCAGCAGATCGACGCGGCTCTCAAGACGCACCCGGCGAGCATCGACGGTTTTCTGTTGCGGGCGGCGGCGCTCAATAACATGGGGCACGCGGACCAGGCGAGGGAGTCGCTGGCGCAGGCGGACAGGTTGAGCACGCCCGCCACCCGCTGGCGGACGCTGCTGGTGCAGGCGCAGGCGGCGGAGTCCTCGGACGACTACAAGCGGGCCGAGATGATGTACGGGGACCTGATCAAGCTGGTGCCTGGGGAGGTGCTGCCGAAGCAGGCGCTGGCCGATATTTACCGGCAGACGGGGCGGTACCAGAAGGCAGCTGAGATGTACGGGCGGGTGGTGGCCGCTGACCCGGCTAACGCGGACGCGGTGCTGGGGTGGGCCGACAGCCTGGTGGCGCTCAACCAGACTAACGAGGCGATAGGCGTGCTGGACGCGGTGAATGAGAACGCGCTGCGGTTCGTGGACGCGCAGTTGCAGTTGATAAGGCTCTATTTGCAGCGCATCGAGGCTTACCTGGAAAAGCAGTGGCGCTCGCTGAAGGGACTGGGGCAGAACAACCCCGATTTGCAGGCGCTGTGGGGCGACCTGGCGCTGGCGGGGCGCGCTATCGCCGGGCTGAACGACCGGACGGAGTCGACGCAGTATTACAGGTTGCAGGCCGATTGGTGGTATGTGGCGTATAGGCTGGCGCGGGCAGGCAAGCTGCCGCCCAACATGGAGTGGCCGGATAAGCGGGCGCATAAGGCGGATAATGCGGGGGAGATCGGGGAGGCTTGCCGGATGGCGTACAGGCGGTACTTGCAGAGGGCGCCTGAGGCGGCGGATCGGGAGGATGTGCTGGCGCGGATATACTTTGATGTGGAGGAGTGGCAGTAGGCGTATTGCGTATTGCGTATTGCGTATTGCGTAAGGAGAGGTGACGTGGAGGTTCCGGGCTTCGCTAGGTGGGAAGAATCGGTTTCTGCTGAACTCAAGACTGATCCTTTATGGAGAATGAAAGTCTATAGGCTGTCGCTGTTCCTGGGAACAATTGCTTGGCGGGATGTTACTAAACTCTCAGATGATAAAAGGACCGTGGCTACTGCTGACCAGTTATACAGAGCAATAGGCTCAATAGGAGCTAATATCGCAGAGGGATATAGTCGCGGGTCTGGCAAAGATCGTGCGAAGTACTATGAGTACGCATTAGGTTCCGCACGCGAGAGCAGGCATTGGTACGCTCAGTCGGAGGCTGTACTAGAGAAGCATGTTGTTGAACATCGTTTCGATTTGCTTAGCCAAATCATCAAACTGCTGCTAACTGTTACACCTGTAGAACGCACTCGATATTTGAAAGAAGCTGGCATTGATTACGAAGTGTCTGACAGCCTTGACGGTTCAATTCCTTGGACTGATTGAGACAGATAGTGTATTGCGTATTACGTATTGCGTAGATTCGCACGATACGCAATACGCAATACGCAATACGCAGTACGCAGTACGCAGTACGCAGTACGCAATAGGAGAAGTGAGTAATGGTGAAATTTAGAGTGACGCCGCACCCGGCTGAGGCGCAGGTTTTGCAGGGGCAGAACATGGCCCGCGTTATGTACGACATCGGGGCCGACGAGGGCGGGGGGCCGTCCGCCGCTGGGTCTGTGCCTGTGTTCCTGGGGGTGGTGCTGGACCAGTCGGGGAGCATGGAGGGGCAGAAGCTGTACGCGGCCAAGGAGGCGCTGCTGAGGCTGCTGCACCAGATGCCCGCGAGCGAGAGGGTGATCATACAGATCACGTTGTTCAGCGACGACGCGCAGGAGTTCCTCGCGCCTATGTCGGGGGTGGAGCTGCAGCGGCGGATGGAGTACGTGTCGCGGGACGTGCAGAACATCAGCGCGGGCGGGGCTACCTCGCTTGGGAGCGGGTTGCGCGTGGTGCTGCGGGCATCCAGGCCATATTCGCAGTACGAGCGGCGCGTGCTGATGATCACGGACGGCAAGCAGGAGGGGACGCTGCCGGTGAGCGACGCTTATAGCGCGGCGCGGGAGCTTGCCCAGGCGGGGATCAGGGTGGACGCCTGGGGAGTCGGTAACGGTTGGGAGGCCGACCAGTTGAGGACTATCGCCCACAGCACGGGGGGAGAGGCGGACGCCCTGCCCGATGCCTACCAACTGGCGGAGGCCGTGACGGACCTGCTGACCGACGTGGAGAGCACGAAGGCAAGCAACGTGCGACTGGTGCTGAACACGCCGGTGGGCACTGTGATCAGGAGCGTGCGACAGGTGTTCCCGTCGGTGCAGGATAGGGCGGCGCAGAAGGTGAACGATCAGAAGTGGATCATCCCGATAGGCGCGCTGACGCAGGAGGAGCCGAAGTTCGTGATCGAATTGGAGACGACACCGAGGGGGAACAACGTACCGTTCCGCATCCTGGTGCCGACGGTGGTGTACAACCTGGGGAGCGAGGAGTTGGCCGACGAGTTGGATAGGTCGGCCTGGTTCTTCGTGAAGTGGGTTGGCTCGCCGGGCGAGGTGCGGATGGACGAGCACCTGACGCGCTTCACAGGGGAGGAGGAGGTCGCCAGCCTGTCGCAAGAGGGGTTCGCCCTGCTTGAGATGGGGGCGGTGGACGAGGCGACGGCCAAGCTGAGCGCGGCGCTCACGAAGGCGGTGCAGATCAACAGCCCGCAGGCGGTGGTGCTGAGCGCGGTGGTGAACCCGCAGACGGGGCGGCTGGTGAGCACAAATGCCAGCGATGCGATCAATAAGACGGGCAAACTGCATACCGGCAAGACCGGGCGGATTATATCTAGCACCGGGAAGCTGCCGGGACAGAAGTAATGCGGAATGCGGAATGCGGAGTAAGAATTCACCGCAGAGGTGCTGAGGGCGCGGAGGTTGCGCTGAGGATAGGGTGTTAAAATCGCGGAGAATGTGAGGAGCGGAGAGCGCGGAGGGTTTTAGTGATAACTATGGATGATTTGAGGCGGTTGGCGAACGGGGTTGGGATGGAGCGGCTGCTGGCGGTGGGGGCCGGAGTTAGCGGCCTTGTGGTGTTAGTCTTCATCTTTGGCGTGCTGTTGATCGGGTTTTGGGCGGGGCTGCTCGGCGCGGTGATCGTGCTGGCCGGTTTCGTTGTGGCTCTGCAGAGGACCCTGGGGCGGCTGTCGCCTGGGGCTGGGTCTGGCATGCCTTCCGCGCCGAGGGTGCGGATTGACCTGAACAAGCTCCAGGGGAACGAGCGCTCTTACGTGCAGCGTGCGCTGGAGAGGCGGGCGAGCATCGAGCAGGCGGTGGCGGCTGCGGGCGATCCGGGAGTGCGGCGGGCGCTTGGCGAGGCGACAAAGGATTTGCCGGAACTGGTGCAGACGATCTACGAGTTGGCGCTGAAGTCGCAGAGCGTGGGGGCCGCATTGCGGTCGTCGGGGACGATGCAGAACTTGATACAGGACACGGAGAGGTTGAGCGCGCTTGTCGAGTCCACGACGGACGAGTTCCAGAAGAGCCAGTACAGGTCTACCCTGGACGGCAAGCTTCAGCAGATGCAGAACCTCACCGACACTGAGGTGGCAATGAAGCGGTGGGATGCGCAGCTTGAGAACGCGCTCGGCACGCTCGATACGATCTTGTCGCAGGTGCTGCGGGTGGCGTCGTCGCAGGTGCTGTCGTATTCGGGCGACACTACCGACGACCTGTCGAATACGCTCAAGCGCGAGGTGGAGGAGTTGAAGGCTACGTCGGACGCGTTCGATAGCGTGTATGGTAGAACGTGACTGACGAGTGACGAGTGATAGTTGATATCGGGTGGAAGGTCGCCCGGCGGTTGAAACCGCAGGCTACGCAGGCGAAGTCCGCCTTCGCGGACTGTCTTGACCCTAGATCGAGGCAGTTGCGGACGGTTGTAAGCGAGTCTTCGAGATGGTTGAGCGCAAGCGATACACAGTTGAAGAATTCGAGTGGTTGATCAGTGAGGGCATTCTGGAGGAGGATGAGCGTTTTGAGCTTATTCGAGGTGAGATCATCGAGATGCATATAGTTGACCACCCACATGCTTCTTGTGTGTCACAATTAGAGTTTCTACTCCATGAAGCCCTGGGTAGACGAGCCTATGTGTGGTCACAGAATCCTGTAAGGCTTGACGACTATAGCCGTCCGCAACCGGACGTAGTTCTATTGAAGTGGCGAGAGGATTGCTATCGGGAGCAGCGTCCAACACCCGACGATGCGCTTCTTGTTATCGAAGTGGCGAGCGAATCCTTATCATATGATCTAATTCTGAAGACTGTGTTATACGCGGAAGCCGGCATACGTGAGTACTGGATTATCAATATCAAGAACCACGCATTGCATATCTATTCGGAGCCGACAAATGGCATGTATCGAACGATGTGGACGGGAGGATTGAGCGGGGTAGTATCTTTGCCCGGCGATCTGAATGCAGAGATAGACTTTAGCGAGCTATTGTAAACAGAGTACAAAACACTATGGCAACAGTAACAGCGAACAATAGATTGGGAACACCCACGCAGGCGGTGACGGCTCCGGGGGAGCGCAGTAACTCGCGGGTGGGGAGGTTACGGTCGTGGATGCTGGCGATTGTGGCAGCGTCTGTGTCGTTCAGTTTGCTGGCGGGGTTCATCGCGTGGCAGGCTAACCTGGTAACGTACGAGAACTACCGCAAGATCGTGGACGAAGGCTCGTTGAGCGTGGACTCGGCTTTGAGGGCGCGCGCGGCGGTGCTCGACCACATGAGCGCGGCGGCGACCTTCCTGGAGACGACGGGGGAGAACCAGTCGGCGGCGGAAGCGAGGGCGCGAGAGCGGTGGGCGGCTTTCAACGACGAGGCACGGCGGTCGTGGCGCAACCTGACCGACAGGACGCACGGCGAGTACGTGGTGTATAGCGCGGCGGACGCGGCGGCCAGCGACTACATACAGCAGATCGGGGCTATGTTCTCGTACCACGCGGCAGGGCAGACCGGCCCGGCGGGCGACGCGTTCTTAGAGGCGCGCGAGATATTGAACACGCGGCTGGTGCCCGCGCTGGGCGGTCTTGAGGCGGTCAAAGTGGAGGCAATGGAAAGCACTTATGCGGGGGCCTCGGAGCGGATATCCAATTGGACCACGGCGCTGCTGGGCGCGTCGGCCCTGCTGGCTCTGACTTTGCTGGCGGGGTTGCTGGCGATCAGGCGGATGCACTACCGGTGGTCGTGGCCCGTGGGGGCGGCGCTCCTGGCGTGCGTGGCGCTGGCCGGGTTGATGTGGGTGCAGTTGAGCCAGGCGCGCACGGACGCGAGCGTGATGGTGCGGCAGGCGTACGATAGCATAGCGGGCGTGCAGAACGTGGCGGCGAACCTCAGCCAGGGGCGCGCCCTGGAGAGTATCGCGATATTCGACCCGGAGCGGTCGGCTGCCCACCTGGGGGACTTCGAGCAGTACCTGGCGCTGGTTGAGCAGCGGTTGTGCGGGCCTCGCGATTGCTCATTGGAGACGTTCCTGGGGCTGTCGGATCGTATTAGCACCTCAGTAAGTGGCGCGGCGGCTAACGAGCAGGAGCTGCTAGGGCTGCCATTCCTGCCACTGGTGGCGAATGTATCGTTCCCGGGGCAGGCGGCGGCCTACGAGCAGCTACGGGCGGATTACAGGGCGTGGCTCGATACGCATGGACGGCTGGCAGAGCAGGTACAGGCGGGCCAGTTGGACGCGGCCTCGCAGACCTCGACCGGAGAGAGCGCCGAGGCGTTCGCGAGAGTGGTAGCGAGCGTAGATGCCGCCGGACAGGTGGCACGCCGCGAATACGACAGGATCTGGCAAGGCGTGTACCGGACGACGACCATCAACCAAGCGCTCGCGATTGCCTTCCCGTTGATGGGCCTGATGGGTGCGTGGGGGGTGTGGCGGAGGCGGAGCGAACTCTTTGCATAATTACGAATTACGAATTACGAATTACGAATTACGAATTACGAATTACGAATTACGAATTACGAATTACGAATTACGAATTACGAATTACGAATTACGAATGCTTGCTTCCGGGTAATTCGTAATTCGTAATTCGTAATTCCCAAAGGGGTTGGTTATGCGCATTGGGGTAGGGCTGCCGAGTACGTTGCCTGGGGCCGGTGGGGGGCTGGTGTTGGAGTGGGCGCGGCGGGCCGACCGGGGGCCGTTCTCCAGCGTGGGGGTGCTGGACCGGCTGCGCTACGATAGCTACGACCCGCTCAATACGCTGGCGGCGGCGGCGGCTGTTACGGAGCGAGTGCTGCTGGCGACCACTATTGTGGTGGGGCCAATGCACAATACGCACATGCTCGCCAAGAGCGCGGCTTCGGTCGATGCGCTGTCTAACGGCAGGCTGGTGTTGGGATTGGCGGTGGGGGCGCGCAAGGAAGACTACGATACGGCGGGGATAGAGTACGGTAGCCGGGGCAAACGGATGGTTGAGCAATTGGCTTCGTTGCGCGACATATGGCAGGAGGGCGCGATCAGCCCAACGGGGGCGCGTCGTGATGGGCCGCCGGTGCTGGTAGGCGGCCTGAGCGACGCCGGGTATGCTCGTATGGCCCGCTACGCTGACGGGTATGTGCATGGGGGCGGGCCTCCGAGGGCGTTCGCGCGGGCAGCGGACAAGGCGCGGTCGGCGTGGTTGGACGCTGGAAGGCCGGGGCAGCCGCAGTTGTGGGGCCAGGGCTATTTCGCGCTGGGCGGCGAGGAAGCGGCGGAGGCCGGGGCGCGCTATCTGCGCGAATACTATGCTTTTACGGGGGCCTTCGCCGAGAAAATAGCCGCCGGCCTCCTCACGTCACCACAGGCCATGGCCGGCTTCGCGCGCGGCTACGAGGAGGCAGGCTGCGACGAACTGCTGCTCTTCCCCGCCCTGGCCGATATATCGCAATTGGAGATGCTGGCGGAAGCGGTTGCCGGGACGGTGGACGGTGGACGGTAGACGGAGCCGTACTGCGTACTGCGTATTACGTATTACATACCCCTTAACCCATAGTCCCTGATCCCTGATCCCTGATCCCTGACCCCTATGAGCAATCCGCAATCCGCAATCCGCAATCCGCAATTCGTAGTGTTGGGTGGTGGCCCGGCGGGGTTGTATTGTGCGCTTTTGTTGAAGAAGGCGAATCCAGCTTGGGAGGTGGAGGTTATCGAGCGCAACCCTCCTGATGTGACTTATGGCTGGGGAGTGGTGTTCTCGGACCGAACACTGTCTTCGTTTCAGAGGGCCGACTATAAGAGCTATACAGCGATCACCGAGCAGTTCGTGATCTGGGATGCGATTGACGTACGCTATAGAGGAGAGGTTATCCGCTGTGGCGGGCACGTTATCGCGGCGATTGAGCGGCGGAAGCTGCTCAATATATTACAGGGCAGGTGCGCCGAATTGGGTGTAGCGTTGAGCTTTGGGCGGGAGATCACCGATCCGGCGCAACTGCCGGAGTGCGATCTGTTGATCGCTGCCGACGGTGTGAACAGCTTCGTTCGGCAGGCGTATGAAGCCGAATTTCAGCCGAGTATCGAGATGGGCCGGGCGAAGTATATCTGGCTTGGGGCTGACAAGGCGCTGGATGCTTTCAACTTCATCTTCCACGAAACGGAGCATGGCCTGTTCCAGGTGCACGCCTACCCGTTCAGCGGCCACATGAGCACCTTCATCGTAGAGTGCGCCGAGGATGTGTGGCTGAAGGCGGGCCTGGACAAGGCCGACGAAACCGCCAGTCTTGAGTATTGCCAGCGTCTACTCAATGCAGACCTGGGGGGTGTACCACTCCTTTCTAATAACTCCCGGTGGATAAATTTCCCAACATTAAAAACGAGGCGCTGGCATACGAAAATCCAAAATCCAAAATCCAAAATCCAAAATCGTGCTGTCTTGTTGGGGGATGCCGCGCATACGGCGCACTTCTCGATTGGGTCGGGGACGAAGCTGGCGATGGAGGATGCTATCGCGCTGGCGGAGGCGCTGGAGAAGCACGCCGATATCGGCATGGCGCTGGACGAGTACGAGCTTGAGCGGAGGCCGGTTGTGGATACGTTCCAGCGCGCGGCTCACGAGAGCCAGGTGTACTTTGAGACGCTGAAGCGATACATGGTACTGCCGCCGATGCAGTTCGCGTTCCAATTGCTGACGCGAAGTGGCAGGATCAGCTATGATGACCTGCATTTCCGTGATGCAAAGTTCGGGGATGGGATCGATGCGTGGTTTGCCTGGAACGGGAAGGTGGAGGCGCTCGCGGAAGAGCATAATTTGCCGGCAGGCCTGATAGAACGTGCTCCCCAGCCGCCACGCTTCGCACCCTCGCCTCTGTTCACCCCGTTCAGGCTGCGCGACGTGGCTATACACAATAGGCTGGCAGGTGTGGCCCACTTGCAGGCGCGCGACCTTGACGGTACGCCCGATGTTGCGCCGACCGCCTATGCACTGTCGCAGGAGTTTGGATTGGTAGTGGCGAGTAATTGCGCGATCTCACCGGATGGGCGCGTGACACCGTACGATTGTGGCATGTACCGCGAGGAGCATGGCGCGGCCTGGTCTGAGTACGTGGATTACGCGCACGAGCAGGCGGGGGCGAAGGTGGGTCTGCAATTGAGCCACGCGGGGAGGCGCGGTGCGACCGAGCCGCGCGCGTGGGGGCTGGATAGACCGTTACGGGTAGGTGGCTGGCCGCTCGTGGCGGCATTCGCGCGGCCTTATAC
>JBAURA010000350.1:0-1567 GCA_049580985.1 Chloroflexia bacterium | reverse complement strand
GATCTACGCCGGGCGTTGGAACGCGGGGAGTTCAAGGTCTATTACCAGCCTATAGTGAGCCTGGCGAACGGTACGGTCACCGAGGTGGAGGCGCTGATCCGGTGGGAACATCCCTCTAAGAGGCTGGTGCCCCCGGCTGAGTTCATCCCGGCAGCCGAGCAAACAGGGCTTATCGTGCCGATAGGGCAATGGGTGCTTGAGGAGGCATGCCGGCAGACTATGATGTGGCAAGAGCGATATCCGCGCACGCCGCACGAGCAGCCTTTGGGGGTTAGCGTGAACCTGTCGGCACGGCAGTTTCAGCACCCGCAATTGATAGACGAGATCGCCCAGGTAATAAAAGCAATTGGGCTGGCCCCGCGCCACCTGAAGCTGGAGATCACCGAGAGCATCGGGATCGAGGATGTGAACTCGGCCAGCGCCACGCTCTGGAAGCTCAAGGACCTGGGGCTACACCTGGCGCTCGATGACTTCGGAACGGGATATTCGGCGCTGAGCTATCTGAAGAACTTCCCATTTGATACGCTGAAGCTGGACCGCGCGTTCGTCGACGGGCTGGGGATCGACCCGGAAGATACCGCGATAGTGCATGCGGCCATAGCGTTCGCCAAGGCGCTCGGGCTGAGCGTGACCGCCGAAGGCATCGAGACGAGGGACCAGATAGTCGAGCTGAGAAAGCTGGGTTGCGACCACGGCCAGGGGTATTACTTCGCCAAGCCGATGAGCAGCTCGGCAATCGAGGTGCTGCTGGCTAATCCTCCCTGGATTCGACAGAACGGAAGCAAAGCGCCCATTCCTGCCCTACAGGTGGCCGCGAGCTAACTGATACGTGATACGTGATGCGTGATACGTGGAAAACAGGGGCTGTGAGCGGACAAGCCTCTATAATGTTACGACACTTCACGTATCACGCATCAAGTATCACACATCCCCATGTCCGCAGCCATCAAGACCAATCGCATACGCAAGCTGTCGATTTCGGCACCCGCCCTGTGGCTGGTGCTGGGGCTGGCGGCGGCCTTCTTCCTGGTGAGGTACGGGCAGGAAGTGTTGCAGGAGCACGACCTGAACGGGAAGGTCGTGGCCCAGCAGCGGCTCAACGCGCAAATGGACCAGGAGAATAAGCGACTGCAGGCCTCTCTCGAGTATTACCTGTCGGACAAGTACATCGAGCAGCGGGCACGGGAGGACCTCAACCTGCGGAGGGCCGACGAAGAGGTGCTGATCCCGATAGGCGACCCGACGGGAGGGACGACCGACGGCAGACCGCAGACGGTGGACGGTGGACGGCCCGTGGAAGAAGGATACGGGTCTGAGAAGGCTAACTGGCAGAAGTGGTTCGACCTGTTCAGCCCGTTCAGGGGGTCGCCTTGACATCGGTTTAACTGTGTGATACAATTACTCTGTTGACGCGGGGTGGAGCAGTGGAAGCTCGTTGGGCTCATAACCCAAAGGTCGTAGGTTCGAATCCTACCCCCGCTACCATGAGGAGCCTCTAAGAGGCTCCTCTTTTTGTTGTTTCCGTGCTGCTGTATAATATCAACATCTAACATAACAGCAGCCAATA
>JBAURA010000349.1:0-12677 GCA_049580985.1 Chloroflexia bacterium | reverse complement strand
CCCACACGTGGGCGCGCACCTCGGTGAGCCGAGCGCCCATCGCCGCCACCACCTGCTTGCGCCCGGCAACGTCGGAAATAGCTCGCTCCTCGGCCTCGCCGGCTTGTCGCAACAAGTGGACGGCCTGCGCCCACCTGCCGGCGTACCAAAGCCTCAATAGCGACCGTAGCTCCTCTTCCAGCCGGCTATACTCCTGCGCCTGCTTCGCCTGGCGCTCAAGGCGGCGCACCTGTGGCTCAAACTCGGCCACCAGGTCGTTGACCCTGGCGATGTTCTCCTCGGTCTTTTGGAGCCTTCTCAGCGCGTCCTCGCGCTGCACGAAATAGCCGCGTATGCCGGCGGCTTCCTCGAACAGCTCGCGGCGCTCTTCGGGCCGCAAGGAGAGCGCCGCGTCCACCAGCCCCTGCCCAACAACGGTGTATGCCTGGCCGAGCGTGGAAGCTACTTCCAGGATCTCGCGCAGGCGCACGCGGCTCTTGTTTATGTAGTACTCGTTCTCGCCCGACCTGTAAGCGCGCCGGGTGAGCGTGACCTCTGCAAAATCGAGGGGAAGCAAGCGGTCGGTGTTTTCCAGGGTGATGGAGACTTCGGCCATGCCCAGGGGCGCACGGTTCGAGGAGCCTGCGAAGATCAGGTCTTCGGTGCGCTTGGCCCGCAGGTGCGACAGCGATTGTTCGCCAAGCACCCAGCGCACGGCGTCCGCGACGTTGCTCTTGCCCGACCCGTTCGGCCCGACAATAGCCGTCAGACCTTCGCCAAAGAGGAGGTCGGTCTTGGCGGCGAAGGTCTTGAAGCCGTACAGGGTGAGGTGTTTGAGGCGCATGGGAGGGGAACGTAACGCGCAAAACGTAAAACGTAATGCTTATGAGGGTAGATCTGCTTCCTGGAAGGGGAATTGTTTGCAGCGACACCCATTGTACCACAGAGGCGGACCTGTATGGTAATATGGCGGACGGGAGCGTTCAGTGCACATGCCTCAACTCCAAACGACTCATGATTTGCCCACTACCGCCGATCTCGTGATCGTCGGGGGCGGTATCGTGGGTTTGGCTACGGCGTTCTTCGCCGCATCGGCGGGCTTGCGGGCGGTGGTGCTTGAGAGTCGCCCCGCGCTTAGCACGCTCACTACGCCCGCCTCCACCGGCGCTTTCCGCCTGCAATTCGATAACCAGGAAGAGCTTGCGCTGGTGCGAGAGACGGTCGCTATCTTCGAGAATTTCGCGGACGCCACCGGCTTACCAGGCTACGATCTGGACATCCACAAGCAGGGCTATCTCTTCTGTACCACCAACCCTGCCACCATCCAGCGGCAAAAGGCGCTGCTTGACCGGCAGCATGCGTGGGGCCTGACCGACGTCGAGTGGCTATCCGGCGAGGAGGCCCGCGCGCGCTTCCCACACCTGTCGCACGAAGTGGTCGGGGCGCGGTGGCGGGCGGGGGATGGGTGGCTGGACGTGCGCAAGCTGGCCGTAGGTTACGCCCTGGCGGCACAGGTACGCGCCGGGGCGACCTTCGTGGTGAACACGGAGGTAACCGGCTTCGACCACGCGGATGGCGCGTTGCGCGGGGTCCAGACGATGCGGGGCGCGATCAGCACGCCGGTAGCCGTGATCGCCGCCGGCCCATTCTCCGGCGTGGTGGGCGCCATGGCGGGCATAGATATACCCTTGACTTTGGTGCGCAGGCAAAAGATGGTGATGCCCGAAGTGGCGGAAGTGCCGCCGGGCGCGCCAATGACCATCGACGAGGATACCGGCTCGCACTGGCGTCCGGCGTTGCGCGGAGCGTTCTGCCTGCGCACGGCCCCTGGCGTGCCGCCCGGTCCACCGCTCTACGACGTGCCGATCAGTGCGGACTTCGCGTTTGGGCTGCTCGACCCTGCCAGCCCCTATGCCCTGGCGCGCATCAGCCCCTTCTGGCGCGACGTGTGGCAGCGGGGGACGGCGCACTGGTCCCTCCAGGCGGGCCAGTACGACTATTCGCCCGACCACCGCCCATTCCTGGGGCACACGAGCGTACCCGGCCTGTATCTGAACTGCGGATACAGCGGCCACGGCATCATGACCAGCGGCGGGGCGAGTCGCATTGTGGTGGACACGATTACCGGCAAGCTGCACGCCGAGGAGAATCCGTTCCGCCTCGACCGGCAGTTCGCGGTGCGCGAACTGGATGTGCTTTAGAAGACTCTAGCCCCTGATCCCTCCGAAGAACGCATCCGCGCCGTGCTTTAGCAGCGAGTTAGGCGACGTGAGGATCAGACCGACTCCCTGCTCGACCAGCGCGCGGGCGTCCTGGCCGCTGAAGGCTACGGTGCCCGTGATCAGGCCGGCACCCTGCACACGCTTGAACACCTCGGCTATGACTGCTTGCACCTCCGGGTGTGCTGGCCCGTCGTAAAAACCCATCGACATCGAGAGGTCGCGCGGCCCGACAAAGTAGCCGTCCACTCCTTCCACATTTAGAAGCGCATCGAGGCTTTCAACAGCTTCCCTTAGCTCTATCTGGGGCAGAATCAATATTTGCTCGTTGGCGAATTGCACATATTCTTCAGCGCGCATCGCGCCCATAAGGAAGTCGTTCGCACGCACGGGGGCCATGCCGCGCTTACCATGTGGCGGGTAGCGGACAGCTTCTACCAACGGCTCCACGTCAGCCGCGTTGCGCACGCCGGGGAGCATCACCCCCATGATACCGGCGTCGAGAAACTGTAATACCAGCTTGGGGTCGGCGCTACGCACCCTCGCCAGCGGGGTGATCCCTGCTGCCTCGCAGGTCCGCACAAACACCTCAGCCTGCGAAGGCCCGCCTGGGCCGTGCTCGCAGTCGAGCATGTAGCAATCGAAGCCTATGAGGGCTATCAGCTCGACGATCTGGGGATCGGCCACCGGCGTAAGCAGGCCGAACACCGGCTCGCCTTGCTTCAATTTCGCCTTGACTCGGTTCTCTTTCAAAAATGCGCCTCCACTGGGTAAGCTGGCGCTCAATATACCCTGTGGGACGGTATACTGCCACTATCCATGCCTTACCAACGCTCCGTCAGAAGGACACCCGCCGATAGATGACGGTTAACGGGTTACACAGGTAATCGTGCCTGCGGTGAGCTACATCCTGTTTATCCATTATTGCGGCTTGACATGATAGCAAGCCTGTGCTACTTTCCAGGTGGCCACGCATTACTCATAGGAGTTACTCCCATGACACACCCACTGGTGCTTCAATTGCGCTTCACTCGTAGCGAGTTCAAGCGCGCCCTGGCCGGGCTAACGGACGAGGAGGCCCGCCACCGCATGCTGCCTATGAACTGCATTAGCTGGAACATCGGACATCTCGCGTGGCAGGAGCAGCGGTATTGGCTGCAACGCGGGCAAGGTATGCTGCTGTTGCCTGATATCAACAGGCAATTCGAGTATGGAGCGCCCGCAAGCACACCGCCACTGGACGAAATGTGGGCGGCCTGGCGCACGATCACCCAGGCCGCAGACCCCTGGCTGGATGCGCTCACGACGGAGAATCTGCTGGAAGGCAGAAGAGCGGACGGCAAGCCGAGCAACGTTACCTTCGGCAACTTGCTCAGGCGAACAACTTATCACTACTGGTATCACCTGGGGGAGAACATGGCGATACGGCAGATGCTAGGGCACACCAGGTTGCCGGACTTCGTAGGCGACATCGACAGGAAAGCGCCTTACGTTCCCGAAGCGTAATTCGGTGTTACAGTCGATCAGCAACGCGTCAAATATCACGAAGGCCCGTGGCTATGCCACGGGCCTTCACTATTCAGACTCGTCCAGTTACAAAAGCGGATCGTCGTCCGGGGTGCCATTGGTGAAGGCCATCCCTGGCGCGCCTTCCAGGCGGGGGACGGTCCTCGGCTGCTCGGCGGCGGGCTTCGGTTCGGCGGGCTTGTTGGGGCGCTCAGGCATGACCAGCTTCGGCTCCGGCCTCGGCATCCCCTCGAAGAGGGCCTCGAAGTCGGCGGCGTCCAGGGTCTCTTTCTCGATCAACAGCTCGCTGATCTCGATCAGCTTGTTCTTGTAGGTGGTCAGGATCTCCTTGGCCTTCTCGTAAGCCTCGTCCACCAGGGCGCGCACTTCCTTGTCGATCTCGTACGCGATCTCGTCCGAGTAGTTGCGCTGCTCGGAGATCTCGCGGCCCAGGAAGACCAACTCTTCCTTGCGGCCAAGAGCGATCAGACCCAGTTTCTGGCTCATGCCATAGCGCGTCACCATACTACGCGCCATCTCAGTTACGCGCTCTATATCGTTGCTGGCGCCGGTCGTGATCTCATGGAAGATGATTTCCTCGGCGGCACGGCCACCCAGCGCGAACGCCAGGTTGTCTTTGAACTGGCCCTTCGAGTACATGTACCTGTCCTCGCCCGGCAGCACGCGAGTGTACCCACCCATCATGCCCCTGGCGATGATGCTGATCTTATGGACGGGATCGACGTTAGGCAGCATGCGGGCTACCAGCGCGTGCCCTACCTCGTGGTAGGCGGTAATGGCTTTCTCGCGCTCAGAGATGATGCGGCTGCGGCGCTCAGGGCCGGCGATCACGCGGTCGATAGCTTCCTCAAGCTCGCTCATAGTGATCGTCTTGCGATTGCGGCGGGCGGCCAGGATCGCGCCTTCGTTCACCAGGTTCTCCAGGTCGGCCCCTGAGAAGCCGGGGGTTTGCTTGGCGAGCGTCTCCAGGACCACGCCCTTATCCAGGGGCTTGCCACGGGTGTGGACCTGCAAGATAGCCATGCGACCCTTGATGTCGGGCCTGTCGAGCACCACCTGGCGGTCGAACCTGCCGGGCCTGAGGAGCGCGGGGTCGAGCACGTCGGGGCGGTTGGTGGCGGCGATCACGATGATGTTGGTCTGGCTGTCGAAGCCGTCCATCTCGACCAGGATCTGATTCAGGGTCTGCTCGCGCTCGTCGTGCGAGCCGCCCAGGCCCGCGCCACGCTGGCGACCGACGGCGTCGATCTCATCGATGAAGATGATGCAGGGTGAGTTGCGCTTGGCCTGGTCGAACAGGTCGCGCACGCGGCTGGCGCCCACGCCCACGAACATCTCCACGAACTCCGATCCGGAGATGGAGAAGAATGGCACGCCCGCCTCACCCGCCACCGCGCGGGAGAGCATCGTCTTGCCCGTGCCGGGAGGGCCTACCAGGAGGACGCCACGCGGGATGCGCGCGCCCAGCGAGTTGAACTTGTCGGGATACTTCAGGAACTCGACCACCTCGGCAAGCTCCTGCTTGGCCTCCTCCACACCCGCCACGTCCGCGAAGGTGATGGACGGCTTGTTGCCGGTGAAGAGGCGCGCCCGCGACTTGCCGAACGACATCGCCTGGCTGTTGGTGCCCTGCGCCTGGCGCATCATAAAGAGGAAGGCGCCAACCAGGATCAGCGTCGGAAGCAAGAAGCCCATGATGCTCAGCAGGCTGCCCCACGACTGGGCAGGCTCAACGCGGATTTCCAGGGTGGGACTGAGGATTTTGTCGGAAGGCACACCCGCCCGCTCCAGGACGGCAAAAATGCTGTCCTGAGGCTCCTTGAGCGACGTCTTGAAGTTCTTGCACGTCTCGTCATAGCAGACCCTGATCTGGCTGCTATCTTCACGGGCCTCGATCTTCCGTACAATGCCTTCGTTTACCTCCCTCGCTACCTGTGAGATCGAAATCACCTCGCTGGTAGGTTGCCGGCCGACGAAGACGAAAAAGAGCAACAGAATAGCAGCCATTATGATGATCCACACAAAACTGTTGCGTAGCCATCGGTTTTCAGTCATTTTCATATTTCCTCACGATTGCCATGCGTTCCGGGAATGCTGTACTCATTCTACTCGACAGCCGGCCCGGCGGCCTATAACATCAATTTCGGTCCTGAGAGCCTTGCAATTTGCGAGCCACTATCCGCGAGTTGGAGGCAGAACACGGCTCCATAGCATCTGTATGTGGGGACTTACCCTCGGGAGCATCTAATATAATTAACGCCTTTTGTAACGATACGGTTCTCAGCGGCGCTCTGGCACTTCTACATGCTATTATACCCGTACACGGAAAGCCCTGTCAAAGCTATACCCTGCCCGTATATTAGAATCAGATTAGAGAAACACGAAACCGAATGCCGTCTCGTACGTTAATCTAACGTACCTCCCACGGTCACTCTTTCCTGTGGAAAATTGGGCTTGCAAGATCCAGGCGCGATAAGATTGAGATGGAAGTAGTTCTTGCCTACTAAGACATTATTTCATGCCGCCGGCGGGCATTCACACTTACGGTAACCCTACTGTATTTTCCGTAATAGTACGAAAGAACTACTCCATTCGATTGACATGCGTAACGGGGATTGCCTATACTTTGGCAAAGCTAGAAAAGGTATATATGCCGGCAGAGGTCCTTATCGACGGTACAAGTCACTATTTTCCAACAGATCAGCGTAGATACCGTGTCTACTCCTTACGCTCGCTCGACCTCCCGGCCACGACATACGCACACTACGTTCTACACCAACCAGCAGCCGGCTTGAGGCAGCGTCGCCTCTCAGACTGCTACGCCGGACACGACCTGGCACTCCACACACCAGTACGCAACCTCAAAACGATAAGGCGCACAGCAATGCGTGGCCGCCTAATGCGGAGGCGAGACTATTACGCGGCCTGAGCCGGAGGGCCACGATAGTCTCGCGTTATATTGCTCCAGCAGGAGCAAAGTTGGAAAAGTCGCCGCCGCACCCTCGGCTTCGGCAGGGGGAGCACGAGCGGTGGGCGATATGAGACCGGCGGGCATGGGCGCCTCGCCCAACCGGACGAGAAGGGCACGAGGGCAGCACACAGGATCTCGTCCACGCCGGAAGGGAATGCTTGCGGCGCAAACGGTAATTAGGAAAGGAGATATTGCATTGAAGTTAAACAGATTGCTTATCCCGGTGGTAGCGTTGCTCCTCCTCGCAGGAGCCGCCATCAGCATGGGTGCGCAGCCAAAACCGGCCTATCGCGTACCGGCGGGCGAACTGGTAGATTCGCCAAACGCGGCCTCCATGCAGGAGACCCCCCGCAAGCCCGTGCCCCAGGCCCCCGCGCTCACCGACGCGCCTCAGCCGGGGACTATAGTAGCCGGCTTCGACGGCTCTTCCCTCGACGGGTGGCAGGGCATCAACGAATCGGGAGTGAGTTGGGTAGCCCTCGATGGACGCCTTCAGCAAAACATTCCCGGCAGCGAGATCCCTAGCGAACAGAACGCGCTCCTCGTGACCCGCGATACCTCTTTCGCCAATGGCAGCGTTGAAACGTACTTTTACGCTACGGCAGGCTCCCCGCTCGGCATAGTGTTACGCGGCTCCTCCACCGGGTATTACCGGGTCGCGCTCCACATGAACGTGAGCACCAACCAGATCTCAAAGGCCTACATCGAGCGCATCAGCATAGGCAGCAACGGCTCCTTCAAGCGCGAGGTCCTGGGCAGCGCGGACTTCTCGGCATGGGCGGGCTACAGCCTTGAGCAGTGGACGCTGGTGAAGGCGAGCATGCAGGGCAACCGCATCTCGGTAGCCATCGACGGGCGCGAGATCGTGTCGGCCACCGACAGCACGAATGCCTACGCGCAGGGCTGGGCGGGCATCTGGACCCAGTCCGACAACGGCACTCAATTCGACAACATCCGCATCCAGCGCGTGGCTGGCCGCTAGCAAAGGTAGGAGAACGAGATTTATGACTGCAAATAATCGAAAACTCAAGTCAGCCTTGCTGGCGATAGTGGGCGTGCTGGCTACGGCCCTGAGCGTGTGGGGCGGCAACACTACCCCCGCCGGAGTCGCCAACGCGGCAGTGGCCCCCGTCAACGGTGCGGCATACGCGCCTTTGACCGAATTCAGTACTCCCGACCTGCTATCATGGATAGGCGAATATGACAACTTCTCCGGCGTCGCCGCGTCTAATATAGACGGCTCGATCACGGCGGTGTGGGGGGCGGCCCCGGACGAGGACTCAGGCGTGGTCTACGCTGCCTCGAACAATGGGTTCGCCCAGCAGACCGACATAATGGGTGTTCAATACAACGATCCAAACCTGGTCAACTGCAAGAACCAGTTTGGGCCATGCTCGGTCGCGGCAGATGGCCTAGGCCGGCGGCACTTCGTTTACTGGAACTACGGCTCTAGTTTTTGCATTCACTATGCCATGGTCAACCCGGATGGTACCCTGGTGCGCGACGAGGAAGTGCCCGGCAGTTGCGACTCCGGTACTCCGCGCAAGCTTATTGCTCTCGACGTGGACAGCAATTTCACGGTGCACATAGCCGGCAGCCGCGACAACCAGTATGTCACGCGATACTGGCAGCGCCTGGACAACGGCGACTACAGCGCGATCAACGAATTCGTGCCGATGCACTGCGGCGCGACGGGCGACCTCACGATGGCGGTGAACAGCCAGGGCATGCCGATGCTGGCTTTCAAGGACTGTGCGGATACCGGCAACAACAGCGATATCTGGACGGCTAAACGCCTGGCTGTAAACAACTGGGTACTCGAAGACATTTCGTCCAGTTGCTGCCAGGAGTGCCCCGGAAGCTCCAAGGCCTATCTCCCTAACCTCGTCGGATCGCCCGATGGCGGCTTCCGCATTTCCTGGGCCGATGGGCGTTGCGGCGAGTCGCAGAATACCGATATCTACTATCGAGAATGGCTTCCCGCCACGGGCTGGGACAACTCACCGATAGTGAGAGTCGTACACAACTCCGGCAAGTCCTACCACAACGCCATTGCGGTGGACGCCTCCGGGGAAGCGCATATCGTGTGGGCCGACGACACCAGCAGCCCCTTCGCTTACTACCGCACCTTCTACTCTCACGGGCGCGGCACCACCTTCACACCGATAGAGATACCGTTCCAGAGCTGGGCGCCAGGTTCGTGGCAGCGCGACGTGGCTATCGATGCCGCTTTCGGCCATATCCACGTAACACTCTCTACCGTGCGTACGGACCCCCTGAAGGACGTTTACTACTCGTATGCCGTTACAGGCCCGGTCTTCACGCCTACACCTACCGCCACACCCACCCCTCCGTGCTTTGGCGACGACGACCTTGACTTCCAGGATGTGTGCGAAGGAAGCACCTTCTTCAACTTCATTCGAAAGGTGCACGCAGCCGGTGTGATTGCAGGCTACGCGTGCGGTAGCGCAGGCGAGCCATGCGGGCCGGGCAACAAGCCCTACTACCGCCCCAATAACAGCATCACCAGGGGCCAGGTGGCTAAGGTAGTGGTACTGGGAGCGGGACTCACGGTCATCACACCTACCGTCGCCACGTTTGAGGACGTGCCGGTGGGCCATACCTTCTTCAGCTACGTTGAAACCGCCTTCGCCAACACCGTAGTCGGCGGCTACCCCTGTGGTGGCCCAGGTGAACCTTGCGTGCCGCCGGGCAACAAGCCCTACTATCGCCCCAGCAATAATGTGACGCGCGGGCAGCTAACCAAGATGGTCAGCATAGCCTTCAACTTCACCGAGCCTGTGAGCGGGCAGACCTTCGAGGACGTGCCGAACACCAATCCGTTCTACGAGTACATCCAGAGGCTGAGCACTCGCGGCATACTCACCGGCTACGCATGCGGTGGCGCAGGCGAGCCTTGCGTGCCGCCGGGCAACAGGCCATACTTCCGCACCGGAAACGGCATCACCCGCGCCCAGACGGCCAAGGTGATAGCCAGCTCGATGAACGCGCCACCCCCCACACCCACAAACACCACTACGCCCGGCCCTACGAGCACACCTGTCTCGCCGCCCGCATGCCAGCCGCTCGTGCTGGCATACGCGGTGACCGCTTCGGGCAACCTGGTGAGTTTCAACGCAGCCGCGCCAGCGGTCTTCTTGAGTAACGATCCAATCACCGGTTTGCAGAATGGTGAGAGTATCGAGGGGATCGACTTCCGGCCCGCCACCGGCCAGTTCTTCGCGCTGGGCAGCACCAGCCGCGTCTACCTGATGAACCCGACCACCGCTGTCGCCACCCAGTTGGGGGCATCGGGGGTCTTTACGCTCACAGGCACCGACTTCGGGTTTGACTTCAACCCCGTCGCTGACCGCATGCGAGTGGTGAGCGATCTCGACCAGAACCTGCGCCTCCACCCTGACGATGGCACGCTGGCGGCTACCGATACTCCCCTGGCCTATGCGACGGGCGACCCCAACCAGGGCGAGGACCCGAACGTGGTCGGGGCGGGCTACACGAACAGCTACCATGGCGCAAGCACGACCACTCTTTACGATGTGGACTCGGACCTGGACGTGCTGACCCTCCAGGCCCCACCCAACAACGGCACGCTCAGCACTGTAGGTGGACTGGGGATCGACGTCCTCTCGACGGTCGGGTTCGACATTCGAGACTGCAACAACACAGCTTACGCCGCGTTTACTCTGCAACCAATCGGCAAGGGCGCGCTGTCGTCGCAGCTTTATACGGTCAACCTGGTCAGCGGGGCCGCTACGCTCGTGGGCACAATAGGTCCAGGTAACGTAGAGGTCGTGGCGATGGCGCTCGCGCCCACCGCCATGAACCCACCTACCCCTACAGC
The DNA here is from genome assembly GCA_049580985.1 of Chloroflexia bacterium. Taxonomy (GTDB): domain Bacteria; phylum Chloroflexota; class Chloroflexia; order QHBQ01; family JADMIH01; genus JADMIH01. The sequence continues at coordinate 2,119 of JBAURA010000349.1, read as the reverse complement.
CATAGCGCGCACAAATAGATAAAGATTACAATAATGAACGGGAACCCGCTTGAAGCGGGTTCCCGTTCATCCTTATATCGAGGCCGATGATAGGAGGTAACTCCGATGCGCAAAAAGCAGAAGATCGTTCTACTCTTCACAGCATTTCTCTCGACCTCTCTACTGGGGATCCCAGGCGCGCATGATGCGCGGGCCACTTCCGCCTCCGGCGAAAAGCCCTCACAAGGCGGCGCTCTCTTTGAAGTGCCCAACGCCTGGAACACACCCGTCCAGGTATCGTCACGCGACGGCTACCACAACTTCGGCTCGATTGCCGCTTCTCCGGTGGACGGGTCGGTTGACGTGGTATGGAGCTTCGTTGACGATGCAGAGAACGGCCAGGTTATCCTATCGGGTAATTCCTCTCTGGGCGGCGCTTTCACCGACTATCCAATGGCTAATGGGCAAGCTAACCTGTTCGATGGCGCGGCTGTCGCACACGATAATCTGGGGCGGACCCACTTCCTATACTGGGCGTGGCCCCCGGACGGTTTTTGTAACAACTACGCGCTTGTTGACGCCAACCATAACGTGCTCGTCAATCAAGAGGTCCCAGGTTCTTGTGAGGATAGTGTGCCGCGCAAGCGCATGGCTATCGACGTCGATAGCAGCCTCACCGTCCATGTGGCGCTTGTGCGAGAAAACACGGCCGGCAGCCTCATGTACTGGCAGCGCTCTAACGCAGGCACGTGGACCGTGCAGCGCGAGCCGGTTTCTACCCAATGCGCGCCCACCGATCCCGCCATCGCGGTCACAACCGGGGGCACGGTTATGGTGGGTTGGAAAGACTGCGGCGGCTCGGGCAACGGCTCGGACATGTACACGGCTGTGCGCAACGGGCCGGGAAGCTGGTCGGTGGACAATATCTCGTCTCAGTGTTGCGCATCTTGTCCCAACCAGTCGAACTCATACCAGCCGGACCTGTATGCCGCGCCGGATGGTGGCCTCCGGGCCGCGTGGATAGACGGTCGATGCCCGGGTAACGACGCTATCAATCCGGACGTTTACTACCGCGAGTGGGTCCCTGGCACGGGTTGGAGCGGCCAGCCGATTGTGCAGGTGGTCAACAACGCGGGCACGTCGTATTACCCAACCATCGCGGTGGACGCCTCCGGGGAAGCGCATATCGTGTGGGCCGACGACACCAACAGCCCCTTCGCTTACTATCGCATCTTCTACTCGTATGGGCGCGGGACGACCTTCAGCGCGCCGGAGATCCCTTTCGACAGTTGGGCACCAGGCTCCTGGCAGCGCGATCCATCCCTCGATTACGCCTTCGACGCCGTGCACCTCAGCTTCGCGAGCGTGCGCTTCAGCCCGGAAAAGAACAACTTCTACTCTTACCAGCAGACGACGTTGCCGCCACCCTGCGCCTCCGAGCGCTTCCACGACGTCTGCCCCGGCGCTTATTATTATGAGCCGGTGATCCGCCTGAACGACGCGGGGGTGATCAGTGGGTATAACGGATCGCCGCCATGCCCCAACAGCCTGTGGGTGCCGTGCTTCCTGCCGGGCAACAACGCGACCCGCGCCCAGGTATCCAAGATCGTGGTGCTGGGGGCTAACCTGCCGATCAATACGAGCGGCGGCCCTCACTTCAGCGACGTGGCCCCTGGCTCCACCTTCTACAACTACATCGAAACGCTGTACAACGCGGGCATCGTCAGCGGATATACGGACGGCACCTTCCGGCCCAACAACAACGTCACTCGCGGGCAGCTAAGTAAGATGGCCGTGCTGGCCTTCGGGTTCAACGAGCCGGTATCGGGCCAGACGTTCCAGGACGTGGCCCCAGGCTCGACCTTCTACGACTACGTGCAGCGCCTGGCGGGCAGGGGTATCATCAGCGGCTACGCCTGCGGCGGGGCGGGCGAGCCTTGCATCCCGCCGGGCAACCGCCCCTATTTCCGGCCTAACAACAACGTCACACGCGGGCAGATCGCCAAGATCATCGATGCCTGCCGCTCCGAGCCATGACCGGCGGCTGATCAATAGCATCTACGAACCATTAGCTGTTTATCAAAGCAGAGGAAGCAGAGATAGCAGAGGTAAGCAGAGATTAGGGATTAAGGGATTAAGG
>JBAURA010000348.1:0-7941 GCA_049580985.1 Chloroflexia bacterium | reverse complement strand
GCCGCCTACCAACCCTTTATGGCCGGTCTCCACGACGTGGTTGTGACCAAGCTGAACGCGGCAGGCTCGGGCCTCGTCTACTCCACCTATTTTGGCGGCTCCAGCGACGAGGTCGGCAACGACGTTGCCCTCGATCCGGCGGGCAGCGCCTACATTGTGGGCTATACAGGCTCGGCCAACTTCCCCGTGATCAACGCCTTCCAGGGGGTGGGGGGCTTCGGCGATGCATTCGTCGCCAAGTTCACCCCCGTCGGTGTGCCCGCTTATTCCACATATCTTGGCGGCCCCTGGCCGGATGGTGGCGACAGCATCGCCGTCAACGCGGCGGGCGAGGCGTTCGTCATCGGAAGTACCCAGTCTGATAACTTCCCCCTGATGAACCCCATCTACCCCATTCTCCGAGGTAGCGAGGACGCCTTCATTACGCGCTTCGATGCCAGCGGCATGGCCCTCATATTCTCCACATTCTTTGGGGGCACCAACGGGCGCGAATTACAGGCCCAGGCAGCTATCGCCGTGGACGCGCAGAACACCATATACTTCACCGGCGAGACGGGCGCTAACGACTGGCCTGTAACATCCAACGCCTTCCAGCCGTTCCCAGGCAGCGCGGTCGATGCATTCGTATCGCGTATCTCCGAGCACAGCCCTACACCCACGCGGACCGCTACGGGGAGCCCGTCCCCATCCCCTACGGCATGCATCGTGGGCGATTACACGATAACGGAGGGCACGGGCACCCTCGTACCTGGCACAACTTTCGTGCCGAATACCTCCTGCAACGACTGCACCGCGGGTATGGTACTCCCCTTCCCCTTCACATTCTACGACCAGACCTTTACCCAGGCGAGGGTAAGCTCTAACGGCAACCTCCAGTTCACCAGCAACAACCATCTCCCCTTCAACTACTGCCTGCCGGTAACGGAGTACAACAACGCCATCTTCGCCTTCTGGGACGATATGTACACCGATCTGGGCGTATATACTTCGATCTCCGGCTCCGCCCCGAACCGCATCTTCAACATCGAGTGGCGCGGCACGAGTTACAACCCCGGCCCTGACGATGTGCGCTTCGAGATACGCCTGTATGAGGGTACATCGGGTACGTTCGAGATCATCTACGGCACTATGGAAGATGACGGCGAGACCGCCACGGTAGGAGTGCAGCGCGACACCGGCTCACGCTACACCCAGTACGCCTGCAACGCCGGTGGTCTTACCCAGGGCTTGAAGCTGACCTTTACTCTATCAGGCTGCCAGACCCCGACCCCACAGACTCCCACGCCTTCGCCCACGGCTACCGCCACCCCGCCCACGCTCCTCTACTCCACCTATTATGGCTCCTTCGAGCGCGATTCCATAGACGACATCGCACAGGACGCGGCGGGCAACATCTATGTAATGGGGACCACCTTCCAGCAAGATATAAACTACGGCGACCTCTATGTATCCAAGTTCACCCCCAACGGCCAGCAGCTACTCTGGACCCAGATAGTAGGCGGTACGCGCATAGACTACGGCTACGCCCTGGCGGTCGACCCGGCGGGCAACGTCACCATAGGCGGCCTCGCCACCTCGTTCGACTACCCGCTCCTGAACCCCATCCAGTCACAGCACGCGGGCGGTTACGACGGTGTGCTCACCAAGTTCAGCTCCATGGGGCAGATGATCTTTTCGACTTACCTGGGCGGTAGCGGCACCGAATACATCGAGCGTATGGCCGCGGATGGGTATGGGAACATTTACATCGCAGGCCACACCACTTCCACGAACTTCCGCACTACGCCGGGTGCCTTCCAGACCTCGAACCAGGGGTTCGAGGATGGTTTCATCACCAAGCTGTCACCCGACGGCACTAACGTCATCTGGTCCACCTACCTGGGAGGCATGTACAGGGACGAAGCGCATGGCCTCACCCTGGATGGTGCGCTGAACGTCTATCTCACCGGCATCACCGTCTCTCCAAATTACCCCACCCTGAACCCCTACCAACCCACCCTTCACAGCAGCGACGGGGACGCCTTCGTAACCAAGATGAACTCGGAAGGCACAGGGCTTATCTACTCCACCTACCTGGGTGGCACCGACTACCCCAGGCCGGGCGAGGATAAAGGCCAGGGGATCGTAGTGGACACAGCGGGACACGCGTACGTCACCGGCTTCACGGAGGCTCCCGACTTCCCGACCACCGCCAACGCTTTCCAGAGATTCTTCCGGGGCTACAGCGACGCCTTCGTGACCAAGCTTACCCCCGCGGGCAACCAGCTTGTCTACTCCACCCTCTTTGGTGGTACGCTTCAAGCCCCCTACGGTGAAGATATAGCTAACGACATCGCGGTGGATGGCGCGGGGCAGGCCCATATAACAGGCAAGACTTACACCCCCGACTTCCCCATCGTCAATGCCGTGCAGCCTCTGCCTGGCGACGTGTACGACGCTTTCGTCACCAAGTTCAACGCTTCCGGTTCGGGACTCGTCTACTCCACCTACCTGGGTGGCGACTTCGACCCGCCGTACTTCACCGGGCAGGACACAGGCACCGGCATCCTGATCGACCTGGCGGGCAACGCAGTCGTTGGCGGCGGCACCAGTTCGTACAACTTCCCTGTGGTGAACGCTTACCAGTACGAACCCGCAGGGGCAGGCGATGGCTTCATCGCGAAGATAAGTGGCTCGAACCCGGTGCTGACCCCCACCCCGGTGTCCACCGTGCTGCAAACCGCCACGCGCACTCCGGTGATTACTCCTGGCACAAGCACACCTGGTACTGGAACCCCCGGCACAGGCACTCCCGGTACGGGAACACCAGGTACAAGTACACCAGGCACAGGCACTCCTGGCACAGGCACCCCCGCTACAGGTACACGCACACCGGGTACTGGCACTCCCGGTACAAGCACACCAGGGACTGGAACCCCAGGTACGAGCACTCCGCAGACGACAACCACTCCCTGCCCTGTGCAGTTCACAGACGTACCCCCTGGCCACACCTTCTACTCGTTCATCAGATGCCTGGCGTGCCGGGGCATCATCAATGGCTACCCATGCGGTGGCACAGGTGAGCCTTGCAACAGCAACAGCGACCCCTACTTCCGCCCAGGCAACCTCATCACCAGGGGCCAACTGGCTAAGATAGTGTCGCAGTCCGCAGGGTTCTCTGAACCTCATACTGAGCAGACCTTCGAGGACGTACTACCTGGCACAGCCTTCCACATCTACATAGAGCGACTGGCTTCACGCGGAGTGATGGCAGGGTATCCGTGCGGGCAAATAGATCCTGGGCCGTGCGTGCCCCCTGGCAACAGGCCGTACTTCAGGCCGGGAGCTAACGCTACCAGAGGTCAACTAACCAAGATAGTGGCGGGAGCGGCAGGCTTCTCAGACCCTGCCCCCATTACCTTCACCTTCACGGACGTAGAGGCAGGATCGACGTTCCACATCTACGTAGAGCGGCTGCTGATGAACAGGCCGGGAGTAATGGAAGGGTATCCATGCGGCAGCCCTGGGGAGCCGTGTGATAACCAGAGTAGGCCATACTTCCGACCCAACAACCCCCTGACCAGGGGGCAGGCCAGTAAGATCGTATCCAACACCTTCTTCCCTGACTGCCAGACCCCTGGCCGTGCGACGCGGTAGACGCGCTAAGACAGATAACGTCTGGGCCAGAAAAGAATAGCAAGAAAGAAGCCTCTCCCCAACTGGGAGAGGCTTCTTTCTTTGTGCTGCTGCCTGCAAACCTCCACCCTGTGGGTGTTGGTGAGACGTAGGCCAGGCGCTTCCTTAGACGCCTACCATCCAGTTGGGTACGCATTCTAAGCAACACACCCTCCACCTCTATTGCCCTGGTGGGCCTGGGTTAGTGAGACTAAGCACGTGAGCCAATCTACGTTGCGAAACGATGACGACGATCTCATACCCGGCATATAGCATCGTATCCCGTGGCGGACTCCATATCTGCTGCCCATTGTAGCTCAGCAAGAGCACGCGGCACTCTATCCAACCCACATTACTGCCGGTAGCCTCTTCCAGGCACGCCACGTTATTGCCATCCGCTTCGGACCCCGCCTCTACCGTTGTTTGAGTTACAAACACCACCTGGTCCGCCACCTGTATAATAGCGATAACGTGGCCTCCTACCGCCGCCGCGACCAGAGCCGGCGCGGTCAGCGCCGCCGGGCTGCGCGAGATTTCTCTCTCGAATGAGTGCTCTACGCGTGCCGCCAGGTCGGGATCGAATATACGCAACACCACACGTAAGTCAGGGTTGAGTCTGCGCGCGGTCAGCGCCGTTTGCAGATTAGCCCGGTCGTCGTCGATTACCGCCACCAGGCACCGCGCGCGCTCTATACCCAGCGAGCGCAATGTCTCCGGCACCCGTGCGTCGGCTACCACCACCGGCACCGCCATTTGTCGCACCGTCGCCAGGTATCGCCCGGCTCCATCCAGGTCGCATGCTGCCACGGGCACGTTCATATTAGCCAGCCTCTCCACTACCCTGTACCCGATATTGCCCAGGCCGCACACCACCACGTGGTCACGCAACCTGCCCACGCCGGTGACGCTCGATCCGGAGAGGCGTGCCGTCACCAGTACGTCGGTGATTAAGGCATATACAATCGCCAGCGACGCCGCCCCTAACAGCATCAGGAATATCCCGTATGCCTTCAGCGCGGGATGAGTGTCTATGAACGATATATCGCCGAAGCCGGTGGTGGTGATCGTGCTAACGGCGAAATAAATAGCGTCCAGCGGGCTTAGTCCCTGGAACACCGAGAAGATTATGGCGCTCACCGACAGCAGGCCCAGCAGGATAACCATCAGGCGGCGCAGACGCGAATCGGCTGCCATGAAAATGACCTTTATTGAGCGTAACAACCCCGCCAGGTCGAATCGCTTGCGGGCGGCGGTCTCCTCGCGCCTGGGCGTCTGCGGCGTAGGGCCACCATCCACCAGGAACACAATGTCCTCGCATACCTCCCCAATTGCCATCTCCATAGCCCCGGAGCCAGGGCCGGGATCTACATCGGGGAAGAGACTCGCCGTGCCGTCGCCCTTTATACACGCCAGGTGCATGAGCGTCTGCGGATCGCGGGCCATAGCCCCGATAGATACTATGCCTCGGTCTTTGCCCCATACTCGACCCTTCCCTTTTCCCGCCCGCACGATCAGGGAATGTCCGGCCACATCTATCCTCTGCTCCCAATCGAGATGCAAAGCGGCGGCGATGAAGGCAGGCGCGGCTATGGCCGATGAGCTGAGCACCTCGCATTTGTGGAGTAGCGTACGCACCTGCTGCCCCAGTTCGATATCGAACATATGCAGTATGATGAGGGCCTCGGGATTGAGGTCTTGCGTGATAAGCCCCGCATGCAGGTTGCCTATGTCGTCCCTCTCGGTAAGGATGACGGCCCGGGCCGACTCCACACCCGCCGCCTTAAGCACATCCTCCTCTCGATAGTCCCCCGGCACCAGGTTGACGCCCATGTCTCGTGCGTTGCGGGCGGAAGCAGCCCTAGGCTCCTCGGCCACCACCACGATATCTTCCCCTAATCTATGCAGCTCCTCAAGGGTGCGCAAGCCCAGGCCACCCAGGCCGCACAGTACGATATGCCCCGTGGGCAGCTTATTTGTTTGAGCAGTTGTAGTTGCAGTTTTCATCGTTGCTATTATTCACCACTTGCCACGCATTGTGCCATTCTACCTTACCCGCCTTGCGAGAGGTACTCCCCTGAGGGGGCTTTCAAGGGTAGATTTTGGGAGAAGGGGGTGCAGGGGCCGCCCTGCCGGGGGGTGCCCTCTGGGCGGCGGGGGTGTCCCCCAACTTCCCTCTCTACTTTCTTGCTCCCCTCCCACGTGTGGCAGGGGTGGCGACGAAGGAGACGGGGCGGTGGGTCTTACATTACTACCAATTAAGATTGCTCCACTCCTGGTTTGAACGCTTACATGCTCGGCCCAACTTGACTTTCCTCGTTAAAACCGATATACTTATGTTATATAAAGATCAGGCCCAGTGCAATATGACTTCAGTTTGAGCCAGGTTAGCCGAGGCTCTTTTTTGTTGCCAACTCCTCTGTCGGAGTCGCCAACATTCTTCAATACCAATAAAGGACATACATCACAGTGACTTTCAAATCGTTCAATCTAGATCCGCGCATCATGTCAGGCGTGCATGCGCTCGGATACACAACCCCCACCCCTATTCAACTCCAGGCTATCCCGCCCGTTATGCAGGGACGCGACGTCATGGGCCTGGCCCAGACCGGCACCGGCAAGACCGCCGCTTTCGCCCTCCCCATCCTTCAGCGCCTGCTGCACGGCCCTCGCGGCCACGTGCGCGCCCTCATCCTCGCCCCTACGCGAGAGCTGGCCGAGCAGATTGACGCCGCCATCAACGACATGGGCAAGGATACCGGCATTCATAGCCTCACCATCTATGGTGGGGTAAGTGCCCATCCCCAGATAGCCACGCTCCGCAAGGGCGTCGAGATAGTCGTGGCCTGCCCTGGCCGCTTGCTCGATCACCTCACCCAGCGCACCATCAGCCTCTCCAGGCTTGAAGTGCTGGTCCTCGACGAGGCCGACAATATGTTCGACATGGGCTTCCTGCCCGATGTTCGCCGCATCCTGCGCCACCTCCCCTCCGAGCGCCAGACCCTCCTCTTCTCCGCCACCATGCCTCCCGACATTCGCCTGCTGGCGCGCGAAGTCCTGCGCGACCCCGTAACCGTACAGGTCGGCTATACCGAGCCGATAGGCACCGTTTCTCATGCCCTCTACCCCGTCTCTTCTCACCTCAAGACTGCCCTCCTGATGGCCTTGCTGGACCACACCGACACCGAGTCCATCCTGATCTTCACCCGCACCAAGCACCGCGCCAAGCGCCTCGGCGAGCAGTTGGACAAGGTCGGCTTCAGCGTCACCTCCCTCCAGGGCAACCTGTCGCAGAACCGCCGCCAGGCAGCCCTCGACGGCTTCCGCGACGGCAAATACCAGATCATGGTAGCCACCGACATAGCCGCCCGTGGCATCGACGTGACCCGCATCTCGCATGTCATCAACTACGATGTCCCCGACACCACCGATGCCTACACCCATCGCATAGGCCGCACCGGGCGTGCCGCCAAGACGGGCGATGCCTTCACCCTCATCACCCAAGAAGACGGCGAGATGGTCCGCTCCATCGAGCGCGTGCTAGGCGCGAAAATAGAGCGCCGCATGCTCAAAGACTTCGACTACAGCCAGCCCGCCCCCCCGCGCAACACCGAGTTCGCCCGTCCTCCCCGCGAGCCGCGCCACCGTCGCCCCCAACTCCTCCCAGAGTCTGCCCCGCCTAAACTGGTTGTGCCTGCTCACGCTCGCCCCCCTGCCTCTCGCCCATCCCACCCCCAGCAGCCCCAGCGGCCCCCACAACAACCCTCACAGCGACGCCCAGACCGACCCGCGCAAACCCCAACGCCTGCCAGCCTCCCCGCCAGCAGACGCAGACGCTCCCGCAACAGGGGCAGGGCCACCGCCTAAACCGCCCCCAAACATAAGAATCTATCTCCCCTATCTGGGCGCTTCAAGGATAGGTTTTGGGGAGAAGGGGGTGCAGGGGCGCTCCCCTGACGGCGGGTGCCCTCTGGGCGGCGGGGGTGTCCCCCAACTTCCCTCTCTACTTTCTTTCTCCCCTCTCCCCACAGTAGTGGGGTGCCGACGAAGGAGGCGGGGGGCCGGGGGTGAGGGGTGTTTCAGCCGCTCCTCAGCCAGGGGTGTACTAAAAACCCACCCTTGAAAGCTACCTGGGCGGCAGCCCAATCGCAGCCCGCACCTGCCGCGCCAGGTCTGCGTACCGAGCGGCCTCGGTTGGGAAGTTGCGCTCGCTCGCATAGGCCGACATACGCTCCAGGATAAGCGGGTACAGAGCCGCTATCTTGAAGTCCAGCTCGTCCAGCGACACCC
>JBAURA010000347.1:0-3273 GCA_049580985.1 Chloroflexia bacterium | reverse complement strand
GGCATGCACGGGGACCCGCCCCTACAGACCTAAATCTTGAGCGCGCGGGACTGCGCGTAGATCAGCCGTATCTGCTCTGCATCGTCCACCGCTTTCTGCATGCGTGGGAAGGCAAACCATACCGCGCCCAGGGAGGCCAGCAAGCCCGTGCTGACGCGTAGCCACCAGTTGAGCGAGAAGGGCTGAGACCCAATGTAGAACGACCCGAAGGACGCGTCCATCGTCCAGTCGAATCCTTCGCGCAGGCCCAGCATGTGGGTCACCCCGTCAACCATCATCGGCAGCAGCAGCAAGACGAACCCCCACCAGGGGAGTTGCCTCTTCAGGAAGGGGAGCGGCCCGCCGGCGCCGCCACGTGCGAAGTTGTAAAAGAGGCCGAAGAGCACGACCCCACCGTAGAGGGCCGTATTTCGGTAGCAGAAGGCAACCTGGTAGCCGAAGATGTTGCCTGCTCGCTCCGGCAGTTGGTGGCAGGTAAGAGCGTAAGCCGTGTAGATCGGGTTGGCGAGGTCCCACCACCCCAGGGACGCGAACATGGGCGCGAGCCACGGTATGCCGACGAATATGCCCATGGCGACGCACACCAGCCGCAGCCAGTGCTTGCCAACCCACTTCGCCACGCGGTCGAGCGCCGTTTCCTGCACCGGCAAGACGCTGCCGGCCGCGCCCATGCCTCCCTGCATCACCTCGCGCGCCATATCGAAGTAGGCGTACATCTCAGCTTCAGTGATAGGCGCGACGAGCCTCCCTACGCGCACATCGGTCACCTGCACCACCGGGATGATGTGCTTGTACTCTTCATAGGTAGCCATGTCGTCAAGGATGTTCACCTCGGTAAGCTCGAGGCTATACCGGGGCGTCATCTTGTCCACCAGGTGAAGAGCCTCGTCACACAGGTGGCAACCAGGCTTTGTATAGACGGTTACTTGCATAGAGGTTGGGGATTGGGGATTGGGGATTGGGGATTAAGGGATTAAGGGATTGGGGATTAAGGGATTAAGGGATTAAGGGATTAAGGGATTAAGGGATTAAGGGATTAAGGGATTAAGGGATTAAGGGATTAGGCTATTGAACTTTGGGTATGGAACTCGTTACTCGTCACTCGCCATTATACGGAGGCCGCCGCCGGGGTGTCAACAAATCGCTGGTGTGATAAAATGAGAAGTGCCCGCACAGAGCGGGATACGGCGCTGTATATACCAATGGAGGTTCGTACATGGTCATGCAATCCGATCTAGCCGACGAGACTAAATCCGAAGTCCGGGCACCCTCCGGGCGACCACAATCCGATATGCCGGACATTCACACGCCGCTTCCCGGCCCGAATGCCCAACCTATATTAGACCGCGATGATGCGGTCATCTCGCCTTCTTATACCCGCTCTTATCCTTTTGTAATGAGCCACGGCAAGGGGAGCTACGTGTGGGACGTGGACGGCAACCGCTTCATCGATTTCACGGCGGGCGTGGCGGTGCTGGCGACGGGCCATGCGCACCCCGAAATAGTCAAGGCAATCCAGGAGCAGGCCGAGCGCTTCGTCCACATGGCGGGCACCGATTTCTATCTGCCCAACGCCGTCGAATTGGCCGAGACCCTCTGCCGCATAACGCCCGGCGATTTCGAGAAGCAGGTCTTCTTCACCAACTCCGGCACCGAGTCTATCGAGGCAGCTATGAAGCTGTGCCGGCACCACACCGGCAGGCCCGTGCTGATCTCGTTCCTGGGCGCGTTCCACGGGCGCACCTACGGCTCGATGTCGCTCTCGTCCAGCAAGTACCTGCACCGCACGGGCTACCAGCCGCTGGTGGCGGGGATCTACCACGCGCCGTACCCCAACCCCTACCGCCCACCGCTCGATGCCGCGCCCGACAAGCTGGGCCGCGCATGCGTGGAGTATATCGAGAAGACGATGTTCCGGCATTTGGTGTCGCCAAAGGAGGTAGCGGGGATCTTCGTGGAGTCGATCCAGGGCGAAGGCGGCTACGTCGTGCCGCCCGACGACTTCTACCCTGCCCTGCGCGACCTATGCGACCGGCACCACATCCCGCTTGTGGTGGACGAGGTGCAGTCGGGCATGGGGCGCACCGGCAAGATGTTCGCCATCGAGCACTGGGGTGTAGACCCTGACGTCGTGTGCATAGCCAAGGGGATCGCGTCGGGTATGCCGATGGGCGCTATCGTGGCCCGCAAGAGCATCATGGAGACCTGGCCCTCCGGCGCGCATGCCAACACCTACGGTGGCAACGCCCTGGCCTGCGCCGCCGCCCTCACAACGATACGCCTGCTCGAAGAAGGGATGATGGATAACGCCAACCAGGTGGGCGACCACATGAGAGCCCGGCTGGAAAGCTGGCACGACCGATACTCTTTTATCGGGGACGTGCGCGGCAAGGGGCTTATGCAGGCGGTGGAGATCGTGTCAGACCGCGTGAACAAGACGGCGGATGCCGCGCTCCGCGACAAGATCGTGGATATGTCGTTCGAGAAAGGACTGCTGCTGCTTGGCGCGGGCCTCAACGCCATCCGGTTCTGCCCCCCGCTCAACATCGACGAAGCGACCGTTGACGCGGGGCTGGACGTGATGGAACAGGTGATGGATACTATCTAATCTCACCTAGCATTAAATGAAATCGGACCGCCGGGCGGTCCGATTTCATTTAATGCTATTTTGCTTTATAGACCGTGCGATTTATCCTGTAGATAGCTATAGAAGCCGTAAGCGGCGATGCATACCAGCGATGAGGCGAGGGAGGTGGCGATTACCCTTAGGAGGACTTGCGAGAAGCCTGCCAGCGAATGCTCGGCCTGCCCCGCGAAGAGGGCGAGGGTGAGCAGGAACACCACCAGGGGGATCAACATGAAGATACGCCGGGCAGTGTGTAGCCTGGCGTCGCCTATTGGCGCGAACCTGGTTGCTTGCTGGGGTTGGCGGGATAACTCGACGTCGAGCGATCTCAGGATAGTAGAGATCGAGTTATAGTTGCGCTGCTCGGCCTGTTGTAGCACAGAGTATTCCCCCTGCAAATAAGGTCTATGAAAGCTAAGGGGAGCGACCCACCTGCCAAGCCAAGCTAGCGAAGTGCCACACGCCAACTGCTCGTCTCAATCAGAACCCTGAGATAACCTGACCAGCAGGCCGCTCTAGCTATTCATAGTGTAATGCAGGGCAGTGCTACCGTATATAGGTAACTTGGGCTATTCTTTATGGGACAGAATAACCTGGATGGGGGATTAAGGGATTGGGGATTGGGGATTGGGGATTGGGGATTAGGG
>JBAURA010000346.1:0-4533 GCA_049580985.1 Chloroflexia bacterium | reverse complement strand
CGACAGTACTGGGGGCACAGTGCGCCTTCGAGAGTGTAAGCCCCATAGGCTCAGAAGGTGGTTACGCCGGTGAAGGTGCAGCGGGCGAAGCGCATGGTTGGGACGAAGTAGTGCTGGGTAGCCATGCCGTTCGCGGCCCACCAATCCTGGCAGGCTTTGCCTTCTCCTGTCTCCTGGAGAGAGGAGAGGAGGTCGAGGACGCCCATCTCCAGGCGCAGGTTCTTCAGCGCGCCGCGTAGCTCGCCGTCCTCGACCAGGAATGTGCCGTCGCGGGTGGTGCCGGTGGCTATCACGCGCTTGCCGTCGGGGCAGTGGGTGTAGTGGAAGCGGGTCACCAGGACGCCTCGTTGTACGTTGGTTATCATCGCTTCCAAAGGGGCATCGCCCACGGGCGTTACGATGTGGTCGGCGGTGGGGCCACCGGCGAAGCGTGCGAACGGATTGGCCGCGTGGCCTGTTGAGCGCATGCCCACTTCCTGGGCCGTTTGCGCGTCGTAGACCGGCCCCTGCGCTACCCCTTCCTTGATTATGTCAACTCTCGTGGCGGGCAAGCCCTCGTAGTCTATGGGCAGAGGGAGGCAGCGGGGGTCGGTGGGGTCGTCCCAGATGCTCACTACATCGGATGCAACGGGCTGGCCTGCTTTGCCCGATAGGAACGATTGCCCGTCGATGGTCTGCCTGGCCCCCATGCCCCAGACGGCGGGGAAGCGGAGCATGTCGGCCACCGCGTTCGGCTCGAATATGGCTTCATAGTCGCCGGGGTCGATCTCGGCCTGGTGGTGGTTGGCCCGGCACCTGGCGACTGCCTGCTCGGCCACCCGGTGTGGGTCGATTTTGGCCGAGTCGCGGTCGAGCGCGTCGCTGTAGCCTGTGCCGTCGATGCCTTCCACCAGGGCCTTGAGATAGGCTGTGGTGGAGGCGGCGTAAGAGCGGATGCCGGTGCTGCTTACGACGGCCAATTCCTGGGCAGTCGAGCGGTAGGTGCCGAACGCCTGGAACCCCCAGCGAGCGGCTTCCTCCGCGATCAGGCCGATGGCCTCGGCGCGCGAACGGGCGGGCATGGCTGCCGTGGAGTTGAACCAGCACTGCGGGCTTTCGGCTGGGGACGGGTAGCCGGTGGCTGGCGACGGCAGAGGGGTCCACTGGGGGTTGGGGGCCTGCAAGCGGGCAAGCTCCACGGCCTGCTCTATGGCCGCGCGGAGGTCGGAGGTCGAGAGGGAGTTGGTGAAGACGCGGGCGGTGGCACGTCCCACCGATACGCGGACAGCCACCCTCAGGTTGGCCTGGGCGACGTTCTGGTGGATCTCAGAGTTGGCGTAGCGGGTAAGCTCGGTGCTATCGCCCAGCAAGACCAACTCGGTGGAGTCGGCGGGCGAACCATGAAGCGCGGATTCGAGCCGCGATAGGCTCTCGGCCTCGCCCAAGAGGCCACGGTTGTGGGGGGTGGTCATGCGTGGAGGGTTGTCAGTTGTCAGTTGTCGGTGGCGGTTACGTTTTGCGTTTTGCGTTTTGCGTTTTGCGTTCGGGCTAGCGACCGATGGCGGCGGCTATTTGGGCCAGGTGCTCGTCTTCGTGGTCGGCTATTTGGGTGGCGATGTCGAGGACGCTTATGGGGCCGCGTACTTCGTGGGTGCCGGTGCGCTGCCAGTCTTCGGGCGACAGGCCACGCAGGGCGTGGACAAGCTCTTTGCGCTTGAGGATCATGGTGTGTAGCAGGTCGGTGATCGGCAGGCTCGCATAGCCGGCAACTTCCAGCCAGCGCCTTTCGTCGAAGCCGATCAGGGGGGTGCTATCGCGCACCAAGACCTGGTACAGGCGTGGCTCAAGGATGTCGTTTGCCGCCCGCACGTGCGACATGACCTCGGCTGGCGACCACTGGCCTTCAGAGGCCACCGCCACGGAGTCGGCGTCTTCAAGGCTCGATAGCAGAGCGACGAAGCGTGCGGGGGAGGCTGCCAGCCTGTCGATCAGTTCGTTTGTGTTGGTGGTTTCAGCCATTGGTGTGAGGTGGAAAACGTAAAACGTAACCGCTATATGTTACTCGTTACTCATTACTCGTCGCCGCTTTACCTGTCATGGCGGGGACGTAGAACCTCTCGGTGTACTCTTTAACCTGGCGGTGCATCGAGAACTGGGGGGCGCAGGTGGCTATGGCTTCTTTCATCATGCTGAGCCAGCCCTGGGGGATATTCTTTTCGTTGCGATTGTAGAAGAGCGGCACTACCTCTTGTTCCAACAGGTGGTAGAACGACTGCACGTCGCGCCAGTCTTGCTCGTCGGGGTTGCCGTATTCCTGGCCCTCGCCAATCGCCCAGCCGTTCTTGCCATTATATCCCTCAGCCCACCAACCGTCCAGAATGGACAGGTTGGGCACTCCATTGAGGGCAGCCTTCATGCCGCTCGTGCCCGACGCTTCGTAAGGGCGGCGCGGGTTGTTTAGCCACACATCCACACCGCGCACAAGGTAGCGGGCCACGTTCATATCGTACTCTTCGAGGAAGATGACCTTGCCGGCGAGGCCCGCATGCCGCGAGGCCAGGTTCACCTGCTGGATGAAGTGCTTGCCCGGCTCGTCCTTTGGGTGCGCTTTCCCAGCGAAGAGGATCTGCACCGGCCTACCTTGCCCGTGCAGGATGTGCATCAGGCGGTCGGAGTCGTTGAACATGAGGGTGGCGCGCTTGTAGGTGGCGAAGCGGCGAGCGAACCCAAGGGTGAGGGCGTCGGGGTTGAGGAGTTGCTCGATGGGGACAGGGGAGGTGGTGCCGGTGCGGCTAAACCAGCTCGCCATCTTAGCACGGGTGAAATCGACCAGCTGGCGCTTCAGCAGGGCGTGAATGGCCCACAATTCGTCGTCGGGGGCGTTGTACACGGGCTGCCAGGTGGCGGGGTCATCAATGCGCTCATACCAGTCCTGGCCGAGGTACTTGTCGTAGAAGGCGTGTAGCTCAGGGGCGAGCCAGGTGCCGGTGTGGACGCCGTTGGTGATCGAGGCGATAGGTACAGCGTCTACTTCGCGGCTAGGCCAGAGCCAGTGCCACATATTGCGTGACACGCGCCCATGCAGCTTGCTCACACCGTTGCGGTACTCCGACGCCTTGAGGGCGAGGGCGGTCATGCTGAAGGCAGGCCCCCAGGGCTGGCCCTCGCGCGCCAGGTTCAGGAACTCGTCGCGGGTTACGCCTAGCTGGGGGTAGTAGTCTTTGAAGTACTTGTCCATCAGGTCGAAGGCGAAGGCGTCGTTGCCGGCGGCCACTGGGGTGTGGGTGGTGAAGACGGTCTGGGCTGCCCCATCGCGCAACGCCTGCGCGAACGGCACGCCCTGGGCGACGCGCTCGCGCGCCAATTCGAGCACCAGGAAGGCAGCGTGGCCCTCGTTCAGGTGGTAGGCGGCGGGGTTGATGCCGAGGGCGCGCAGGGCGCGTATGCCGCCGACGCCAAGCACAAGCTCCTGGGCGACCCGCATATCCTGATCGCCACCGTAGAGGCGCGAGCCAAGCTCGCGGTAGGACGGTGGATTGGGATGGATATCGGTATCGAGCATGTAGAGAGAGACGCGGCCAACCTTGAACTCGTACACCTTCGCGTAGATGATCTGCTCAGGAAGTTGTACCTCTACGATTACCTCGTTGCCTTCCTTGTCGTGCGCGGGCAGGACGGGCTTGTCGTCGAAATCGAACTTGTTATAGGCGGCTTCCTGGCGGCCATCGGGCATGATCTCCTGCTTGAAGTAGCCCTGAGGGTAGAGGAAGCCGACGAAGACCTCCGGCACGCCCAGGTCGGACGCGCTCTTGACGTGGTCGCCCGCGAGGATGCCAAGGCCACCCGAATAGATCGGTAGCGACTCGTGGATGCCGAACTCGAAGCAGAAGTAGGCGATTGGGCGGTTCTGGGCGGCCAACTCCGGGTATTTTGTCTTGAACCAGGTGCTGGGGGCGGCCAGGTAGGCGTCAAATTCCTGGACGACGGCATCGTAGAGGGCGAGGTAAGCGGGGTCTTCAGCAGCCTTACGTAGGCTGGCCTGGCGCACGTCGTTCAGGAACTTGACCGGGCTGTGGTATACGTCCTCCCAGAGGCGAGGGTCGACGTTGGCGAATAGGCGTTGCGCCTCCGGGTGCCACGTCCACCAGAGGTTGTAGGCTATCTCAGGTAGCCGGCCAATGCGCGGTGGAACGATGTTCACCTTTGGTTGTACTAAGTTCACGCTTGGTTGTTCTCCCTTCTCAGGATGTGTGAAGCTGGATCTCGGACGCTCGCGGCCCGGTACGTATGTTTGCATGAAAAAGGCGTGCCGGTCGGTGTGCCGCACGCCGTTGTCGGTCTACATTGTAGATCATTAGCAAATTGCTTGCCAGTGGTTGTATCAGGGGCCAGGGATCGGGGATCGGGGATCAGGGATCAGGGATTAGGGGATTAGGGGATTAGGGGATTAGGGGATTAGGGGATTAAACGTCAGGTACCAGGGTACTGAGGTGTGTAAAGGTGTGGAGATAGTAGGTCTCGATGAGAGTAGAAGCTTTCCACTCACCCTCTAAC
>JBAURA010000345.1:0-3388 GCA_049580985.1 Chloroflexia bacterium | reverse complement strand
TGCCCCCCCTGCGGGCGCGGGAGGCTCCGGCACAGTGCCGGGCGCTAACCCCACCGGGAACGCCGCGTTGCGCGTGAAAGTGCGCTGGCTTGGGAGGCCGGATCCGCCAAGCGATAGCTGGTCGCAGCCTCTGACGCTCCTTCTGTCGGTGCCTGGTAACCCCGCCATTGTGGGCACCTATATGGGCACTACAGACCGCAACGGGGTGGCGGTCTATAATAGCTTGCCGGCAGGCACCTACGACGTGCACGTGAAGGGCCTGCATAGCCTGCAAAGCGCCCGCGCCGGCATCGCGCTCTCGGCCAACCGCACGACCGAAGTGGACATGAAAGCCCAGCTCGAGGGAGACCTCAACGGCGACAACTGCGTGACGGTGGAGGATTTTGCCGTTGTGCAGGTGATGGTCGGCACCCACAAGGCCACGCCGGGTTGGAACCCCCAAGCCGACCTGAACAACGATGGGCAGGTCACCACCGGCGACGTGAGCCTGTTGCGCTCCGGGTTCGATAGGTGCGGCGACATCTCGGCGGATAACCAGCTCTATGCGATGAGCACACAGGGCGCGCCCACCCTCGAGCAGCAGCTTGCTCCGTGGCTCAATCCCGCTGCCATGAGCCACGACTTAGCGCTTGGTATGACCACGGTTTCAGGGCCGGTGGGTGTGGGCGGTATCGTAGAGGTGCACGTGCACGCCGAGACGGGCGGCCAGGCGATAGACGGTGGCTCATTTATTCTGTATTACGACCCCAGCCGGTTGGCCCCCGTGGACCGCAAAGGCAATCCCGCCGCCTCGAGCGAGCCTGGTGTGGCTCTCCCGTCGGTGCTTGGCAACTGGATCGATACCAGGGGGGGGGCTGTCGGCTTCGCCGCGGCGATGCTCCAGGGCACGGCTCCGCAGGGGCACGTAGCCCTCGCTACGCTCAGGTTCCGCACTTTGCAGGCAGGCAGCACGGAGTTGCACTTCGCGCCATTGTCATTAGGGCAGATGCAGGTTACGAATGGCGGCGCTAATCTGCTTGCGAAGACCTCCAGCCTTAGCTTGGCGGTGAACCCATAAGCGGCCAGTGTTCCGCATATTCTAATTCATAGATCCTCCTTTAAGTCGTTCCTACGGGAATTTGGCTTGCTGCGTATTTTCCCCCTCTATATGCTATATGGCATTAGTGATCAAAAACTGGACAGGTTTTGAGGCTGTTTTAGAAAAGATACATCTAATGGAGTATTTCCTTTGGTATTTAGCTATTAGGGATATGTCGTCTACGATGTCGAAATCCTTGACTTGCTTCCTTTTGCCCACTTATAATCTCTAGGTGCTTGCTTTGCATCAATGCCCACATAAGACGTGCTACCTGAACGCTAATCCGGTCGGGTGCCTGGCATTGTTGGCCGTGGGGCATTTATTTTTCGTGCGCTTCAGCCCGAACCTGGCAGAGGAGATCTAGAGCTTGGCGGCTACTAGAGAAGAACCGGCAACGGTCCCTGGAGGAGCGCAGGATGGCAACGTGTCTGATGCATCGCAGCCAGAACCTCTTCGCCCAGACAATGGGTCCGCACGATACAAACGTGAGGCGGGGTTGGTGATCCGGTCGACAAGCGAGAAACGAACGCCAAATCGCCAGAAAGTCATCAAGTTCAGCAACGTTTCCAAGCAATTCACCCTACACCATGAGCGCGCTCGCTCGTTCCAGGACATCATAGTTAGCCTGTTTGGACTGCGTACCCTTTCGCGGCGCGGAGTGGCCTTACCGCGCCCGGCGCGCGAGATCTTCTGGGCATTGCGCGATGTGAACTTCGGTATTTACGCGGGCGAGGCGACCGGCATAATCGGTGAGAACGGCTCGGGCAAGTCTACAACGCTCAAGCTCATGTCCCGCATCCTGGAGCCTACATCGGGGAGCGTGTCTGTCCGAGGCAAGGTGTCGGCCCTTCTTGAGCTGGGCACGGGCTTCCATCCCGAATTGACCGGGCGCGAAAACATATTCTTGAACGGGTCACTGCTCGGCATCCCACGGAAGGAGATGGTGCAGCGGTACCAGGCGATTGTGGACTTTGCCGAACTGGAAGAATTCATAGATACGCCGATCAAGCATTATTCGTCCGGCATGGTCATGCGCCTCGGCTTCGCGGTGGCGATCAACGTCGATCCCGATATATTGCTGACCGACGAGGTACTGGCGGTGGGCGACGAAGCGTTCCAACGCAAGTGCCTGGATTACATCGCGGCTTTGAGGCGGCGGGGCATCACAATAGTGTTCGTATCGCACGCGCTCGACGCCGTGCGCACTCTCTGCCAGCGGGCGATCTGGCTCGACCATGGCCGCGTGATCGCCGACGGCCCGGCGGGCGACGTTATCGACCAATATCTCGCGTTTGAGAACGAGAAGCACGCGGAGCGCCTCCGCCAGGCTCCTACTGAGCTACCTTACAGCCACCAGGGCCACGCCTCCGGTGGTAGCACGGTTTTCGACAACGCAACAGGTTTCGAGAATGACGAGGAGGACGACGAGCCTCCCCTGGACAGCGCGACCCGCTTCGCGTACGACCGTCCCGGCAGCCATTGGTCGAGCGGGCGCGCCGAGATCACCGATGTGCGGTTCTACGATGCCGAGGGAAATGAGGGGCGAGCGTTTCAGACGGGACAACCCCTCACTATCCGGGTATTCTACCGGGCACACGAAAGGATAGAGAACCCGGTGTTCGGCCTGGCTCTATATACGCAAGCGGCCTGGCACCTGAACGGCCCGAACACCCGCTTCGCGGGGCTGGATATACCCGCCATCGAAGGTACGGGCCATGTTGACTATCGTATAGAGAAGCTACCTTTGTTGGCGGGTATCTACGACGTTACCGTGGCCGTAACGGGTGAGGAAATCGGCGACGTGCTGGATCACCAGCACCGGGCATATAGCTTCCATGTGCAACCTACGCCTGGCATGGACGAACGCTGGGGCTTGCTGAATATCCCTGCTGAATGGAGCTTTCACCCGGACGAGGGATTAAGGGATTAAGGGATTGGGGATTGGGGAGCAGAGACCTCAAACCTAACCTCACACTTAAGGAACTTCTGTGTGAGGTTCTGTGGGAGGTTAGGTTCATAAACCCCTTAACCCCTTAATCCCTTAATCCCTTAATCCCTAATCCCTAATCCCACCCCCCGCGCTCGCTCAACACCGGGCGGGTCGCCAGCTCGATTAGCGTGCGGACCATTACGCCCGTTGCGCCCTTGATCTGCCAGGCGCAATCTTTCTCCAGGTAAGCCGTGCCCGCGATGTCGAGGTGGACCCAGGGCGTATCGGCCACGAACTGCTGGAGGAAGATGCCCGCCGTCAGCGCGCTACCGAAGCGGCCCCCGGTGTTCATCAGGTCGGCGATGTTGCTCTTGATCTGG
>JBAURA010000344.1:0-5837 GCA_049580985.1 Chloroflexia bacterium | reverse complement strand
GGCGGTGAGCCTGACTATCGGCATAGTGGGCGGCATACTGTCGTCCGAAGTGTGGTGGCAGTCGATCTTTCCGGGAAGCCACGCTCCGGGCAGGCGATTCCGCACGCACCTGGTGCCCTGGCTCGGGGTGCGCGGGGCGCTGGCCGTGCCCCGCGCCATCCACGAGGTGATCTGGGGCCTCTTCTTCATCAACATCCTGGGCCTGGACCCGCTGGTGGCCGTGCTTGCAATTGGGGTGCCTTTTGGGGCCATCACTGCCAAGATCTACGCGGACATATTGGATGAGACCCCCAAGGACGGCATGCGCGCCCTGCAAAACAGCGGCGTGTCACCCCTCAAGTCGTTCCTCTACACTCTCTTGCCCCAGGCGTTCCCCGACCTACTCTCATATGGCTTCTATAGCCTGGAATGTGCCATACGCTCGGCGGCAGTGCTTGGCCTCATCGGCGCGGGCGGCCTTGGCTACCAGATACTCCTGAGCCTGCAATCCTTGCAATACGACCAGGTGTGGACCTTCCTCTACGCCCTTATCCTCCTGAGCGGCCTCACCGACTGGTGGAGTTCTCTCCTCCACAGGCGACTCCAGGTTACCCGGCACACCAGGTACGACGGACGGAGGACGAAAGACGGAGGACGAAGGACGACGCGCGGGTACACGGGCGATCCGTTTGCACGGTTTTCGATAGTGGCCCTGGTGGCGTTGGCGCCTTTCTCGTTCTGGTATACACACGTAGATTTCGGCAAGCTGTTCGCGCCTCGCACCTCGCGGCTATTCCTGGGGGTGATAGAAGACGTTTTCCCGCCGAACTTCGCCCCTGATCTGCTCTCCCACCTGTTCCAGCTATCGGCGCAGACGCTGAGCATGTCGATCCTCGCCATAACGGTGGCGGGATTGGGCGGGCTGCTGCTGTCGTTCCCGGCGGCTGCCAACTTCTCGCTACGCGGCGGCATCTTCGACGGCGGAGGGAGAGGGGGGTGGCAATCTATCTTCGGTCCGGTGGTGTTGGTTGTCAGCCGTGGGGTGCTGCTGGTGGCGCGGGCCACGTCCGAGGGGATCTGGGCGTTGCTCCTGTTGTTCGTGCTCTTTCCAGGCATCCTGCCCGGCGCGCTGGCGCTTGGCGTATACAACCTGGGCGTGCTGGGCAGGCTGATGGCCGAGGTTACCGAGAATGTGGATAGCCGCCCGTTGCGCGCCCTCAAAGGCCAGGGGGCTACCAACGCGCAGGTGTTCATCTACGGCGTGCTGCCCCAGACCCTCCCAAAGCACCTGGCCTATGTGCTTTACAGGTGGGAAGTGTGCGTGCGCGCCACGGTGCTGGTGGGCCTTGTGGGCGCGGGCGGTCTTGGCCGCCTCCTGGGCGACCAGCTAGCCAGCTTCGACTACCGGAGCGTGCTGACTTCGCTGATATTCTACGTGGGGTTGATGTTCTCTGTGGACATGTTGAGCGCGCTGGTGCGGCGGGCTGTGCGCTGAGAGTGGCTTCCACATAGTTCGGCTGTTATTGTATATTAGACCCATTGCAAAACACCGGCGCTCCAAGGAGTCAGCTATATGGCTTTGAGTGGGGAGAAAGATCTGTTGCTTGATAGCTTGCAAAGCGGCTTGCTGGGAATTAGCCCAACTGCTGGTAGTTTTGTTGCGGAAGCATGTGCGATTTGTCTCACTTCTCAAGGTCATGCTAGTGGTGTAGAACTAAAGGTGAGTGGATTGACCTCTGATACTTTCAGAGTTTGGTGGAACTTAGAAGTGACAGACCAGATACGAAGGAGTTGGGGAGATGAAGCGACTGAGCATGGAGCATGTGCGGTTGCCTTCTTGCTCATTCCGAAAATGACCGGATACACCATCATTAGGAGAGCACGTACAGGAACAGGCGTTGATTACTGGTTGGGTTATCGCGAAAGCGTAAATATATTGCAAGATGCAGCAAGGCTCGAAATATCTGGTATATTAAGAGCAACAAATATGAATGCAGTGCAATCAAGAAGCAACATGAAGAAAAGACAGACAGAGCAGTCCGACGGTGCTTTGCCTGCCTATGTGGTAGTCGTTGAGTTTGGGATGCCGCAGGCTCAGGTGGTCCTAAAATGATCAGCAATGAAAAGAATAGTATGGATGAGCTACATGATCAGGCAATGGAGTTAGCTGACCAAGCCTTCATTGCTAAGCGACGTGGTGACCTAGCTGCTGCTCAGGAGCTTTATCATCGAGCCTTCAGGCTCGAAGCGCAGGCCGCCGATCTCGTCAAAGATGACTTATCTGCTGAGCCTACACGCTCGGTACTGTATCGTAGTGCTGCTGCAATGGCTATTGATGCTATGGAGTTGGAGGATGCGCGTCGTTTGATAGACGAGGCGTTGTCAGGCTCTCCACCTAAGGAAATTGAGCAAGAGTTGCTTGCTTTAGAACAATATTCAAAGCAAGCCCAAGTAGATTCACTGAATAAGGCGAACGATATACACTCTGTTCCTTATGTGGGAATTATAAGCACCAGCGGCGACGAACTAACAGTACCTTTGCGCGCTCTAATAGCATCGGATAGAGTGCGTGTGGTAGGGATAGCCCGGCGCTGGGACGAGGTACCTCACCTAATGTCCTCAGAACCTGATGTCGTGCTGTTCTATATGGGTACCGATGTCATGAGAACCGACGCCAGTCAGGTAAATTCGACCATAGATGACATTTTGGCGCGAGCCCCTAATATCCGGTTGTTTCTGACCGGCCCCGACATGGGAGGACCTCCGATGCACCTAGTGAAGCCAATGCAAGCTGATGCACGCAGGCCGATGCACAACCCCGACTCCGGCGAACGGTTGCTGACTACTATCGAAGAGATTTTCCATGACAAGATGATGCGCCTGCAACAGATCGATGCGCAGACTAGTCTCGAAGCCTCAGAGGAGCGGACGCCTGCCCAAGTAGATGCGCAGGCAGACTTGAAACCCAAGTCTACATCCTCACCATCCTCACCAAAACAACGCAGACGGAATTCGAAATCCACTGCGTTTGAAGTGAATACTTAGAATACTCTCAGCCCTGTTGCATCAAGTAACGATGCTACTACCCAAGCCATCACCAACAACCCCCCAAACCGCATGTGCAGCAGCGCCGTCTGCTGCAACACTGGGTGCAGCGCCCCCGCCTCCGTGTTGTTTGCCACGATCCGCATCAGCTTGACGGCTAGGGGCAGGGTCAGCGCGGTGATCGCGGTGAGCCAGGGCGCGATCCCTAACAGGATCAGCACCAGCAGCGACACGTAGGTGCCCGCCACCAGGAAGTAGTATTCGGCGTTGGCTCCCTGTCTACCCAGCAAGGTCGCCAGGGTGCGCTTGCCCAATTGGCGGTCGGTGTCGAGGTCGCGCAGGTTGTTGGCGTGTAATATCGCGGCCACCAGGAAGCCGACTGGCAGCGAGGCGAGCACCACCGGCCAGGTCACCGTTCCGGTTTGCACGTAGTAGGAACCGACCACCATCACCGGCCCCATGAAGATGAACACCGCCACTTCGCCCAGCCCCACGTAGGCCAGCGCGAACGGCCCCGCCGTGTAGAAGAAGCCGGTAGCCACGCTCAATAGCCCCAGCCACAGGATGAACGGCCCCGACACCCACACCAGGTACAGCCCGATCCCTATGCCGATCAGGAAAGCTAATATCCCGCCTATGAATATCTGGCGCGGGTTGAGGTCGCCCCGCTGGATCGCGCCGCCCATGCCCAGCTTGCCCGGTTGGTCGGCCCCCTTTCGGTGGTCGTAGTAGTCGTTCATCAGGTTCGTGCCGGCCTGGATCGCTATCGAGCCTGCCACTACCAGCAGGAATAGCCAGACATCGAACTTCCCTTCCGAGGCAGCCATCACCGTGCCCAGCGCCACCGGGATCACGGCTGCCGTGTAGCTCCAGGGACGCAGGGCGCGGAACCACACCCGCGTGCGGCTCTGCTCCACGCCTTCTCTCATGCGTACGTTCCTCCCCTGCCAGGGCACCACCAGGTATTCCACTTCGTCCAGCAGCAGCGTGATGAACCAGCCCACCAGCGCGATCACCACCAGCCCCGCCAGCATCCTGTCTATCGCGAATAGCTCGTATGAGTGCCAGATCAGGTAGCCCAGCCCCTCGTTCGCCCCCACGAACTCCACTCCCACGATCAGGGTCAGCGCGAAGCCCATCCCCAGCTTGATGCTGGTCATGATGCCGGGCAGCGAGGCGGGCAGGGCCACCGTGAAGAAGAGGTCGCGTCCTTTCGCGCCGAAACTACGAGCCACCTCAAAATACTGCGCGTCTACCTGCAAGACGCTCGCCGCCACATTCAGCACCACCAGGAAGAATACGCTGACCGCGATGGTGAACACCTTGCTCGGCTCGCCTATCCCCAGTGCCACGATGATCAGAGGAAAAAGCGCGATCTTGGGGATAGGGTAGATGGCCGATGCGATAGGCTGCACCAGGGCGCGCACCGCCGGGCTGATGCCCATGAGCAGCCCCACCACGATGGCCGGGATGCCGCCCAGCAGGAACCCGAACCCGATCCGTAGCAGGCTGATCCCCGTGTCGCGGAAGATCGAGCCGTTTTCCACCAGCGTGCTCAGCGTCCCGAAGATGCGCGAAGGCGCGGGGTAGAACCGGGCATCCAGCCACCCCACCCGTACCGCAAGCTCCCACAACGCCAGCAACAACACCGGCGACAGGAGCGACAGCCAACGATTCCTGTTCATCTCTTTATATTCACCGCAGAGACACAGAGATCGCGCTGAGTGGAGCAAACTGCAAGATGTATATGCAATAGCCACTCAAGTAGGGATTTGTCATTCTGAGCGAAGCGAAGAATCTCGTGCCTTGCCCATGATCTTTGGGGGCGGGATTCTTTGCTTTGCTCAGTAGAGTAAACTGTAATTAGTGTATGCAAAGGAATTGAATTAGGGTTGGTCGGCTTTGGCTTGGTTCGCCTATTGTGCTTGGTCGATAGAGGACGAGATATGCGCTTCGCTCAGGATGACAACCTCTGAGAGGGTCGGCGGTTGGATACACAAATTGCAGTTTGGTCCGCTCAGAATGACAAAGGGGACTTGGGATGTGCAAATGAGCATGATTTGTATGCACTACTTGCACTTTGCTCCACTGAGATTCATGATGTTTATATGAACTACCATGGTTGCCTCTGAACCTAAAACCATAAAAACCTCTGCGGAACCTCCGCGTGCTCTGCGTCTCTGCGGTGAGACATTAAACCCTTGCCCGGTCCACCTCATCCCGCAGCACGGACCACACTTCACCGAATAGTTCGCCCATGCGCGGGTCTGTGCGCAATAGGGCGGCATCTCTGGGGCGCTCGAACGGCACGCGGAACTCGCGCAGGATGCGCCCTGGCCGCGCCGACATCACCAGCACCCTGTCGCCAAGCGTCAGCGCTTCTTCGATGCTGTGGGTGACGAATAGCACGGTCTTGTGGCTGCGCTCCCACTGTTGCAAGAGTGTTTGTTGTAGGATAATCCTGGTCTGCGCGTCGAGCGCGCCGAATGGCTCGTCCATCAGCAGCACCTCCGGGTCCACGGCGAAGGCGCGGGCCAACCCCACCCTCTGCCTCATGCCCCCGGACAGTTGCGCCGGATACGACCGCGCGAACCGCTCCAATCCGATCTCCCCGATCCACTGCCGGGCCACTTCCCTGCGCTTGCCAATGGTCACTCCGCGCACCTGCAACCCATAAGCCACGTTCTGCTCTACCGTCATCCAGGGGAAGATGCCGGCGTTCTGGAACACCATCGCCACGCGTGTGGATTTTGGATTTCGGTCACCCAGAGGGTACCCGGATTTCGGATTGCTTCGGACCTCCCCCTTCTCGG
>JBAURA010000343.1:0-5972 GCA_049580985.1 Chloroflexia bacterium | reverse complement strand
GGACGGCGGCAACCGCTGGTAAGCCTCTAGTAAAGTTGAGATACTAAAGAAGTGGTGGGCTCACGAACCCACCACTTCTTTAACTTTGGATCTGAACAGGTACACACGCTCATATCATCGGCAAGCTAAGCAACAAACTCTACCAATACCACTCTATCCCATCTATCCTCAATGGTGCATCTTGCAAATGAATGTACAAAAGTAGCCTCCCAGGTTCGGTCTTGTCATTCTGAATGGTGCATCTTGCAAGTGGATGTCCAAATTGTGAGAAGGTTCGTAGGGGTGGGTCCCCGTGCCCGCCCTTTATCACATCCCCGATCTTCCCGGCGCTCGAACAGGGCGGGCACAGGGACCCGCCCCTACGAATTTACATCAACTTGCAAAATGCACCACTGAACGCAGTGAAGAATCTCGTCCCTCGCGCACGAGCTTTAGGATACAGATTCTTCACTGCGTTCAGCATACAAAGCACAATTGGTTTATCTACACGAACTTGCAAGATGCACCAGTCAAAACCCGCATAAAATTAACCCAAAGTTCTCTGCGGTGAATCCCTCTCTTTGCGTTTCCAAAAATCCACAATCCAAAACTACAGGCATCTCCACCGTCCGCACCGCAGCCCCCCGCAACCACCACCCTGACGATACCCCTGCAACTTCATAGCGCACTATGGTGTAAAACAAAAAGAGGATACCCGCCAGGCATTCCCAAACGAATACACCTTTATCTCCCCTTACTCTCGTCACGCTCCCCCCTCAGGTTCGCGTTTCACACCTCGACTGTTATAATAGGACTGTGACCATGAAGAAGCATACGCTGAGAGCGCTCCTCCCACTCCTTCTACCACTCATCCTTCTAGCTCTCGTGCTCTCCGCCTGCGACCTGTTCGGCGGGCCAGGAGGCAACAGCGCCCCGGCGGGGCCAACCCCCGAACCCACGCACGCCTCCGCACTCCTACCAGGCGAGACCCCCGGCATCCTAACCTCGGAGAACCCCCACGCCGACGAGGCTATGGAGGCCCTTCCCATAGAGGGCGTACCTGCCGCCACCGAGACCGAGGGTGGCCAACCCCTCGCCTACACCCTGGACGGCGACGTCAAGGTGTTCAACCTGACCGCCAAAGCGGTGCGCTGGCACATCTTAGAGGGCGTGGAAGTCACGGCTTTCACCTACAACGGCATGGTCCCCGGCCCGCTCCTCCGCTTCACCGAAGGCGACACCGTGCGCGTAGTCCTCAAGAACGAGTTGCCGGAGGCCACCACTATCCACTGGCACGGCCTGATCGTGCCCAACAACATGGACGGCGTGCCCGGTATGACCCAGCCCGCTATCCAGCCCGGTGAGACCTTCACCTACGAGTTCACCGCTAACGCTTCAGGCACCTACTGGTACCACTCCCACACCGCCAGCGACCGTCAGATCGGCGTCGGCCTCCACGCCCCCATCATCATCGACCCAAAGGCACCCAATCCCTCGATGCCCGACCTCGACATGGTGCTCATGCTGGAGGAGTGGCGCATCATCGACGGCGTGACCTACCCCTCGATGCCCGCCACCGGCATGGACGCCAACTTCTTCACCTTCAACGGCAAGGCCTTCCCCGACACGCCCGATATCACCCTCAAACAAGGCCAGAAGCTGCGCCTCCGGCTGATCGGCGCGGGCCAGCTAGGCCACCCGATCCATATCCACGGCCCCGCCTTCAAGATCGTATCCACCGATGGGCACCCGGTGCCCGAAGCCGCCCAACTCACCAAAGACACCGTGTGGGTAGCTCCCGGCGAGCGCTATGACATCGAGTGGGTAGCCTCCGCCCCCGGCATGTGGATGCTCCACTGCCACATCCCCCACCACACCACCAACGACCACGAAGAACCCGGCGGCCTCATGATGATGATCCATGTTGAACCGTAATACGCAAGAGATACCATGAAGAAGATCCTACTTTTTATATGCCTCCTTGCCCTCCTGCCCCTCGCCGCCTGTAGCGATAGCATCAACGCCACGCCTACGGGGGTGACGGGTACATTGCAACTGGTATTCTCCACAATACCCGACCCGCCAACAAAGAAGATCGAGACTACCATCCGCATAGAAGTCAAGGATGCCTCAGGCAAGCCGGTGGAAGGCGCGCGGGTCGAACTGTCGAGCGACATGATAGGCATGAGCCACGGCGGCCCCAAGGGCGTGCTGGCCGACAAAGGCGGTGGCATCTATGAGGCCACAGGCTCCTTCGTCATGGGGGGCACCTGGCGCGCCGAAGTAGTCGCCACCAAAGACGGTGGATCGCGCACCGTCGGCATATTTGACTTCGAAGTTGAGTAGCGAACAGGCGCTGCTAGAAAATCGGCTCCAAAACGGTCGATTATTGCTGTTAATACCTATTACATTTTCGTTCATCTTGCGTTAAAATCCCTATACCATAATGGGAGCGGGCTGCCTGCCTGGCGGGCCATTGACGTGCGATACACCGCTCCTTGCAAACCCACACAATCACAATATGAGGAGGAGCTTCAATGAATTCACGTAATACCATCAAGGCCGGGAAGCGCACCTGGTGGGCGCTCTCCATGCTGGCCGCCATGTTGATTGGCCTCGTGCCGGTGGGACGACCGGCCCTGGCGACCAACAGCCGCCAGCCGCTCGCCCCCAAAGAGTTAATCTTCATGGCCGACGGCATGCGACCCGACCTGGTAGATACCTGGGCCAAGGCGGGCGATCTGCCCAACTACGCCAAGATCGTCAACGACGGCGTCACGGGCGACAACGGCATGATGCCCCAGGTGGCCGCCAACACGGGCGCGGGCTGGACCAGCGTCAGCACCGGCGCATGGTCGGGCACCCACGGCCAGGTAAACAACACCTACCACATCAACTCCAACGGCATTCTCACCAGCACCAGCGGCTTCGACGCCACCCGCAACCAGGCCGAGACATATGCCCAACTGGTCGAAAGGTCGGGCAAGAAGGTGGCCGTGGTCGAGTGGGCGGGCACCCTCCCCACCACCATCAAGGGGCCTGCCGTCGATTTCCGCAACTTCTACAACAACCGGGGCGTCGTCACCAACTACGTCATCCCCAACACGAGGACCGACCCCGGCGTAGTTTATACCAACACGCTGCAATTCACCGACGCTACAGGCTGGACGGGCGCTCCCGCCTCCAACGAACCGGCCAAGGAAACGACGTTCAGCTTCAACACTAACAGTATCAGCCAGACCGTCGCCACCATCACCTATAACGTCTACGTCTACGACTCCACCAATGACAGCGCCGCGAACTACGACCACGCCCTGATCGTGCAGGGCAGCAAGGACGCCTCGCAGGCGGTAGCCGATCTCAAGCAGGGCGACTGGGCGGCCGTCAAACTCAACCTGCCGCAGAACGGCCTACGCGTCGGCTTCCACATGAAGCTGATCGACCTGGCTGGCGACCTCTCGAAGTTCCGCCTCTACTACACCTCCCTCTCCCGCGTGCGCGCCAACCTGCCCGACCTTGAGGCGAAGATCGCAGACGACTTCCCGGCGGCCACGGGCGCGGACTTCGCCCCCTTGCAGGCAGGCTACGTGGACGCCGCCACCTACGTCGAGCAGGGCCTGAAATGGTACGACACTTACAAGGAGATCTACAAGCACATCGTCAATACCTACACCCCCGACGTGCTGATGGCGGGCTTCTCGCTCACGGACGAGATCTCCCACCAGTTCATGGCCCTCGCCACCCCCAGCTACACCGGCCCGCGCCTGGTGGACGTTGACCAGCCGACAGCCGAGGGGTATATCAAGGGCGCTTACAAGCAGGCCGATACCGTGCTGGGCGACTTGTGGGCGCTCCTGGGCGGCGAGAACAACGTGGTCACCTTCGTGGCCTCGGACCACGGCTTCGCCCCCACCTGGAAGTCGGTCAGCCTCAACCAGGTGCTACAGGATGCCGGCCTCTACGACCCGGCCAACCGCGGCCAGTCGAAGGCGGTCGGCTACATATCGGGCGGCACGGCCAACATCTATGTCAACCTGGCGGGCCGTGAAATAGGAGGCGTGGTCACCACCACCGAGCTACTATCCACCCGCCAGCAGATCATTGACGCCTTCAACAACCTCAACGACAACGGCGCTTCTGTGGTGGGCGGAGTCTTCACCAAGGAGCAGGCCCGCACGATCCCGGCCGGGAGCGGCACGGTCAACGCCTGGTTCCCCACGCGCACGGGCGACGTGGTGGTGATCCTGAAGCCGCCCTACCAGTTCGATGCGTCTACGGCGGGCCAGCGCATAGCCGACGCGCCATTCTACGGTCAACATGGCTTCCTGCCCGACACGGTGGACCTGGCGAATAACGTGAACCTGCACGCTATGTTCGGCGTGTATGGCCCAGGCATCGCCAAGGGCAAGAAGATCACCGGTGCGCGCTCCATCGACGTGATCCCGACCGCCGCCTACGCCATGAACCTGCTGCCGCCGCGCTACGCGGAAGGCAGGGTGCTCACCGACGTGTTCGCGGATAATAGCTCCACCCTTGTGCCTATCCAGGTGCTCAACTGGAGCGACTACCACGGCCAACTCGACCCGGTCACCGCCACCTTCGACGCCGGCAGCGTGCCGAGCGGCGGCGTGGCCCTGGTCGGCGCTTACTGGGCGGAGGCTAAGGCCAGGAACCCCAACGGCACGATCATCCTGAGCGACGGCGACAACATCGGCGCGACCCCGCCCAACTCGGCCTTCCTCAACGACGACCCAACCATCAACGCCATGAACATGCTCGGCTTCACCGCCTCGGCGATGGGCAACCACGAGTTCGACAAGGGCGTGACAGGCTTCCGCAGGATCAGCGCGCTCGCCCAATTCAGCTACCTCGCCAACAACATATTGGAGGAATCGACCGGCAAGCTGGCCGACTTCGCCAAGCCGTACATCATCGTGAAGGCCAACGGCATCGACGTGGGCATCATCGGCGCGGCCAACCCGGAGACGCCTAGCTCCACCAGCCCGCAGGGGCTGATCGGCTACAGGTGGATCGATCCCATCGCCCCGACGAACCAGTACGTGCAGGAGTTGGTCGGCAAGGGCATCAGGACGATCATCGTGGTCTACCATCAAGGCTCGCAATCGGGCGGCTTCGACGACGTCAACGGCATCTTCGGCGACTTCGCCAGGGGCGTCGACCCGGAGGTGGACCTGATCGTGGGCGGGCACACCCGCGTCAAGACGATGACCCGCGTCAACGGCATCCTGGTGAGCGCGGCCAACCACGCCATGGACACCGGCGAGCACACCCTGCTGGTCGATCCCGCCACCAAGAACGTCGTGTATGCGTGGGGATCGTTCAAGCGGCCCCTCGGAGGCGCTATCACCCCTGACGCTGGCCTCGCGGCCCTGGTGAAGCAGGCAAGCGATGCCATCAAGCCGGTGCTGGGCGAGCAGGTGGGCGTAGCCGCCGCTCTCGTGGACCGCAGCCGTGGTGCCGAGAGCAAGATGGGCAACCTGGTGAGCGACGCTATCCGCGCCACCTACCAGGTGGACGTGGCCCTCCAGAACTCCGGCGGCCTGCGCGCCGACTTCCAGCCCGGCCCGGTGACGAAGGGCGACGTGTTCGCGGTGCTGCCGTTCGGCAACCTGGTGGTCACGGGCAAGCTCAAGGGGTCGGACCTCATGCTGGCCCTGGAGAACGGCGTGAGCAACCTCACGGGCACTGCGGGGCGCTTCATCCAGCTTTCGGGGGTGCGCTTCGCGTACGACCCGGCCAAGCCTGCGGGCAGCCGCGTGCTCTGGGCCGTCTTCTCGGACGGTAGGGCGCTCGATCCTAACGCTACCTACAGCGTGGCGACCAACGACTTCATGCAAGTGGGCGGCGACGGCTACACCTCGCTCACTAAGATGACCGAGGTGGTGTCCCGCGAGCAGTTGTGGGAGGTTGCCGCCAACTACGTGAAGAGCCTGGGTACGGTCGATCCTAAGATCGAAGGGCGTATCATCCCC
>JBAURA010000342.1:0-2519 GCA_049580985.1 Chloroflexia bacterium | reverse complement strand
AGAGGTTGCGCGTGAAGCCCATCTGGCCGGTCGCGCAAAAGGTGCAGCCCATGGCGCAGCCCACCTGTGACGAGATGCAGACGGTTGCCCGGTCGTAGTAGAGCATGAGCACAGCTTCTACCGTGCTGCCGTCGCGCAGACGAAGCAGCGCCTTGCGTGTCCAGCCGTCGCTCGAAATCTTCTGCGCGACGAGCTCTGCCGAGCCGATCTTGAGCGTGTCGGCAAGCTTTGCGCGCAGGGTCAGCGGCAGATTCGTCATCTGGGCGAAGTCGCTCGCAAGCTCTTTGTAGAGCCAGTGCAGCACCTGGCGGGCGCGGTAGGCAGGCTCGCCTAGCTCCTGCATGTGCGCGGCCAGGTGCTCCGGGCCGAGGTCGTAGACGTTCACCCGCTTGTCTGGAAGTGGTAGCCCGAGGTGTAGTTGGTGGGCGGCGGGTTGGGCAGGGATCATACCTGAATTATACCTGGATCGCGCCGTAGATTGAAATGTCCCGTACTCGTAACCAGGGTTCCCACCCCCAGATCACCCGGACAATAAATTGTCGGGCTACACAAACAAAATCCGCCTTCGCGGACTGTCTCGGACGTAGATCGCGCGCATCATTATGTACATAATGGGAACAGTAGTCCACGAAGGCGGACTTCGTTTGTGTAGCCCCCGATTTCAATCGGCGGGCGATCTCACCGTTGACGTCATTACCTGCTTAACCCGTTATTCTTCATCAATCGGCGGGTGTCATTCTATCCAGGCAATACCACGCGCTCGGAATTGCTAGGCCGTAGCTCTCGTATCCACCCTGAGCGACAGCAGTTGCGATGTGCCGTCGCCCGCCATAGACACGCCATAGAGGGTATCCGCCGCCTCGATGGTGCCCCGGTTGTGGGTGATCACCACGAACTGGGTCCTGGAACCTAGTTCTTGCAGGGCCGCCTTGAAGCGCGACACGTTGCTTTCGTCGAGGGCGGCGTCCACTTCATCCAGGACGCAGAACGGCACAGGGCGCACCTTGAGCAGAGCGAAAAGGAGAGCAGCAGCGGTAAGGGCGCGCTCGCCACCCGACAGCGCGGCCAGGGGCTGAAGCCGCTTGCCGGGCGGCTGGGCAAATATATCCACTCCGGAGGAGGTTACGTCCTGGGGGTTGGTCAGGTCGAGGCGGGCGGTGCCTCCACCGAACAGGGTGCCGAAGAACGCGCCAAACGCCTCGTTCACCTGTACGAACGTGGCCGCGAACTGGTCGCGCATCGTCCGGTCCAGTTCGCCGATCACCCGGCACAGGCTGTCGGCGGCGGCCATGAGATCGGACAACTGGGTTTGCAAGTAGCCATGCCGCTCGGCGAGCGCGGCGTGCTCTTCCATCGCCAGCGGATTGACCGGGCCAAGCCTACCCAGCCGGGACCGCAGCGCATATACCCGCCTCTCACGCTCGGCAGCCTCCTCCGGCGGCGGGATGCCGCCTTCCTCTGCCCCCAATTCGGGCGGGCGGTGCACCTCGTTCGCGGATATGCTATCCGGTCCACTTTCCGGCATGGCGGTAGCAGGGGTCGCGGCGCTGGATAGATCCTCATACCCGGACTCTGCGGAGTTGCCATTCTCCGCTACAACGGGGCTATGCGCGGTGCCCAGTTCCTCCGCGATCTCGATGCGCAGGCTGGACAGCACACCCAGGCAGCGCTGGCTTTCGACCGACGTGCGGCTGTGGGCGGTCTCACTCTCCAACAAGGCGGTCTGCAACGCCGAAAGCTCGCTTTCGAGCGCGCTTGCTGCGCTCTCGGCGACGCGAACCTCCTGTTCTGAGGGGGCGATGCGAGATTCGATCTCGGCTGCAATCGAGGCGAGCCTGGCCGCTTCCTTTTCGTGTTCACCCAGCAAAGCCCTCAACGCTTCTTCGTCGGATAACCTGAACGCAAGCAAAGATCCCAGCTCTGCCCGGCGCTTCTCGGTATGCGTAAGCTCGCGGCGGGTATCCTCCTCGCGCGCCCGGAGGTTGCGCATACTTTCCGCCAGCACCGCCAACCGGGTGCGCCGCTCGCCCGTCGACTCGGCAACTTCGGCACGCCTGGACCGCAGATCTGCCAGGCGCGCGGTTTCTACGTCGATCTTTTCGCGCTGGGGAGCGATTTCCTCGCGCAGAGCTTCCAGCGCGATCGCCATTTCACCTGATGAGTTACGCAGTTGCACGATCTCGCGCCTGGTTTCGGCAAGGAGGCCTGTGCGCCACGATAGCTCCTGTTGCAACCTCGCCACCACGCTCCCCTGCTCCATGTACTGCATCTGCGCGCTCGCCTGCCGCTTACGCGCATCCTCCAGGGCAGCAGTGGCCGCCGTCATGCGCGCCTCGCCCCCGCGCACCGCTTCAAGAGCGCGCTCCTGCGCCTGCTCGGACATGGATAATGACGTGCGCGCCTCATCGAGCGAGTGCTGTAGCTCGCGCCTGCGCCGCTCCCTGGCAAGGATCGTCTTGCCCCTCGCCTGGCGGTCGTCGCCTCGCACGTTGGAGCCGCCTGTGACCGAGCCGCCTGGC
>JBAURA010000341.1:0-3598 GCA_049580985.1 Chloroflexia bacterium | reverse complement strand
CATCAAGCATTCTTGCCCATCCTGGAAATACATTATGTCACAGCAAGAGGAAGTCAAATCTGTACCTATAACTATACCCTCGCCCTTCCCTTCCGCCGAAAAGGAGGGACCTCTTGTTAATACAGGGGCGCGGGTGAGGGCGCGCATCCGGGGGTTGTTGGCCTACGTGTGGCGCAACCGGGCGATGATCTTCGGGGGCGCGGCAATTGTGCTGGCGGTGGGAGGCGAATGGCTGCAACGGGCGGGGCGGGGCACGCCTGAAGCGCCGGCATGGGCGCAGGCGGGCATGATGCTGGGCTGGCTGGCCGTCCTGTGCTTGCTCCCGGTGGCCTGGGTAAATGATGGGTGGCCCCGGATAAAGTGGCGCGGAAAGAAGCGCCCCGTCGCGGTAGTCGAGAGTGAGAGCACAGACGTTGACGTTGACCCCTATCTATACATCGTGCCTACACGGCGGGTAGGGAGCAGGACGAGCATAACAGGCGCGAGCAGCGGCGATACCGATAGCGAACCGAACCTTTACAGCGTGCCTACGCGCCGGGTGGGGAGCAGGGCAAGGACAGCAGAGGTGGCAGTACCGCGTCTGTCGCTTATTCAGCGATTGGCGCGAACGCGCGCGTGGCTTGGGCTGGCGGGGACGCTTGGCGGATTGGCAATCGC
The DNA here is from genome assembly GCA_049580985.1 of Chloroflexia bacterium. Taxonomy (GTDB): domain Bacteria; phylum Chloroflexota; class Chloroflexia; order QHBQ01; family JADMIH01; genus JADMIH01. The sequence continues at coordinate 2,941 of JBAURA010000341.1, read as the reverse complement.
GGTGGCGCTGGGGGCGACGGTTGCCCTGATGGTGAACTCGGAGTTCACCAACCCGCTTACGCCCTATGTGTGGCTTGCCATGCTCGTGGCGCTGGTGGTCACCTTCGTGGGCGTACGGCTAAAGGGCGGTGCGATAGAGGCGATGCCACACGACCCGCACGAGCCTACCGACGAGCCGCGAACCACGCGCGCCGAGTGGATAGTGGTGGGCGCTATAATGCTGGCAGCCGTGCTGCTGCGCTTTATTGACCTGGCAGGCACTCCGGTAGGACCCTATATCGATGAGTCGGGCAGGGCGCTGGTGGCACGTGCTATCAACGCGGGGCAGCCCGTGGAGAACCTGCCTTTCTCGTTCTTTGGGACGTCGTGGTGGGGCGTGCCCAACATGTATTTCTGGGTAGAGGCACAATTCCTGACCTTGTTTGGGGACAATCTGCTTGCGGTGAGGATAATGCACGCGCTGGCGGGGGTAGGCACGGTATGGTTCACCTACAGGCTGGGGAGGCTCGCATGGTCGCCGCGCGTGGGCCTGGTGGCGGGCGCGCTCATGGCGGTATCGGACTTCGCGATACAGTTCAGCAGGACGGCGGGCGAGAGCACCATCCTGATCTTCACCTGGGTGGTCTGCTTCTACTACCTGTACAAGGGTATCAAGACGCAGAGGCCGCTGGACTTCGTGTGGAGCGGTATAGCGGGTGGCCTGTGCCTCTATAGCTACGCATCCGGCAAATTGCTGCCGCCGTTCCTGGTCGCGCTGGCGTTATTCATGGTCGTGCGCTGGGGCTTCAAGGGCGCGCGCCGATTCGTGCCCTTGCTGGCCCTCATGGGACTGGCGGCGGGCCTCACTTTCCTGCCCAACGCTGTGTTTCTGGTTACGAAAAGCCCGGAGGCTCTCACCGCACGGTCTAGCGGGGTCGGCATCTTTGGACGCCAGAACATGGAAGGGCTAAAAACGGAGTACGGCACGGACAACGTGGGGGAGATCGTGGCCCGCCAGTTCGCGGTTACTTGGAGCGCGTTCGACGTGGGGAAGGAGAGAGGGCCGTTCTATCCGACCGACCAGCCTATCCTGCCGGTGCCCTGGGCGGCGCTGTGGCTGCTGGGTACGGCCTACGCGGTCTACCGCGCTGGTGACGTACGCTACGCGGGGCTGGGGGTGTGGCTGTTGGCGGGGCTGGCGGGCGCGGCCCTCACGAACGACACGCCCACCCTCCAGCGAGTGGCGGGCATGGTCCCGATGCTGGCGATCCTGCCGGCGGTGGTGGTGGATAGGGTGATGGCTGGAAGGACGAAGGACGAAGGACCGAGGAAATTACGAATTACGAATTACGAATTACCAACGAGGCTGCGCGCTTCGTCCTTCGTCTTTCGTCCTTCGTCTTTCGTCCGCCATGCGCTCGTGGTGGCTTTGGTGCTTTTGCTGGGGTGGATGAGCGTGTCGTTCTATTTCGGGACGTATGTGCCGCGCAAGGTGTGGCTGAATCCGACGTTGGCGGGACGGTACCTGGAAAACTTGGACCCTGAGCGGGACGTGGCCTACACTTTCAATTTGCCCACGTATTTGGGGGACCCAAGCCCGACGATCTTCCTGGCGAACGGCGTGCCTGGCAGGGACTACAATCCAGGCGAAGACATACCTTTGAACGTGGAGCAGGATCAGACCGTGCACTTCCTGACCCACCCGGCCAATACTCCTCTCCTGTCGGTGTTGAAGGACCTTTACCCCGACGGCAAACTGACGATGCTCATAGGTGAGGATGGCAACCCATTCATTTCCGCGTATGCCGTAGATGGCCCGGCGCGCGAAAAGATGCAGCACAGCGTAGCCCGTTATGGAGCAAGCAACCAGGAGGCTGTCGAGCGGTCGGAGCCGAGGCTTGGGACGCTGGGCGAGCAGGGGGAGGCGGACAGGGAGCTTGCGCTCCCGGTAGGGTTGAGCTACCCGGCCACGGCCCAGTGGTCGGGAGGGATTGTCGCTCCGCACTATGGCAAGTATGTGTTGGAGCTTGACGCGCCGGGCGGCGGCTCGCTGGAGATCGACGGTAGGGTGCTGCTGACTGTGCCGCCAGGAGCGAGAGCGGCCGGGCGCGCGGAGGTTGTGCTGGCGAGGGGCACCCACATCGTGCGGCTGGCGGGCACGCTGGAGAGCGCCGAGGGCAGGGTGGACCTCAAGTGGGGAACGTCGGGCAGCCTAAGGCCTGTAGGCAGGCGGTTCTTGTGGAACGGCGCGCACGGCTCGCTGCTGGGGACTGCGTATGCATCGTCAGATCCAGGCTGGTTCGTTAGCCCTGGGATAAACGTGACCGGGGCTGCGCCTACCAGTATCAGGCGGGACGGATTTCTGTCGTGGTGGGGAGTGAACATACCACTCAGGGGCAGCACTTATGTGTTTTGCAGGTGGCAGGGCACGCTCATCATCCCGGAGCCGGGGGATTATATCTTCAACCCCACGGGCGATGGCAATATGGCGCTGTGGCTCGATGGGACGCCGGTGGCGGGGCAGGGAGTGGAAGGCGTCCCGGCGGCGCTGCCGCTGACTATACACCTCGAAGCCGGACCGCACGCGTTCGAGCTGCGATTCCAGGCCACAAAAGACAACGCGGCTTTGCACCTGCAATGGCAAAAGCCCGGCGGCCAGATGGAATTGATCCCGCCGTCGGCGTTCTCGCCCTCGGAGGGCGGCGCATGGCCCGCCACCGAGATACCTGGCGCGCCGGATCTTGGCGCGGGCGCGGTTGAGCCGTGACGTACGGAGTTGCCGGTTGTCGGTTGTCAGTTGTCAGTTGTCGGTTGTCGGTTGTCGGGGAGTAAGGGGCAGTTTCGTAATCGGAGTGTATTTTCAAAGCAGAGGAAGCAGAGGAAAGCAGAGTTTTCTTATTTATTTCTCTATGCTCTGCTTACCTCTGCTATCTCTGCTTCCTCTGCTTTGAATCCACAGCTT
>JBAURA010000340.1:0-8226 GCA_049580985.1 Chloroflexia bacterium | reverse complement strand
ACTTAATCGTTCTTGGCGAACCCTGGCGCTCTTGGCTTCTTGGTGGTTCCGGCTCTTACGTTTTACGTTTTACGTTTTGCGTTTTACTCGTCACTCCTCATGCTCTGTACTCACAGGCGCTGCCGTGCGGCCTGGGTTGGTCTGAATGATTCGGACTTTGGCTATGCGGAGGCCGTCCAACTCTTCTACCAGGATCTTGAACTTACCGTGGGTGATCTCGTCCCCCAATTCGGGCTTTCTGCCGAGGACTTCGAACACATAGCCGCCGATGGTGTCGGCCTCGCTATGGATGTCGAGGCCCAACTGCTCGTTCACATCGTCAGTGGAGGCCAGGCCATCCACGATCGTACCCGTGGGCGTAACGACTATATCAGCGGTCGGTTCGCCGGTCTCAAACTCGTCGCGCACCTCGCCCACGATCTCTTCCACTATATCCTCGAGAGTGACGATGCCCGCGGTCCCGCCATACTCGTCTATCACGACCACCATCTGATGGCCGCTCTTCTGCATACTGGCGAGCAACTCGGCCACATCGCTCGTCTCGGGGACCTGGATTATAGGGCGCATAATGCTGCGTATATCGAAGCCGCCGACCGTGGATACCGCCGGACCGGTTGCTATGTTCGAGCCATTGGCTTTGCCTTCTCGCTCGCCGGCCCCCATGTTGGCGGCCATTTCAGGGTGCATACCCGTCAGCACAAGAAAGACATCCTTGACGTGGACGACCCCTACTATATGGTCCAGGTCACCTTCGTAGACCGGGAAGCGGCTGTGCTTGTACTCGGCGAAGGTCCGGGCCACCTCTCCAAAGGTGGCATCTATGGGGATGGCTTCGATCTCGGTGCGCGGGCGCATCACCTGGCGGGCCTTGAGGTCGCCGAAGTCGAACACCCTGCGGAGGATGACTTCCTCGTCCCTGTCCAGCACGCCGGCTTTGCGGCTGGACGTTACCAGCATCTCCAGCTCCTCGACCGTGTAGATGCTGCTGTGCTCGTCTTTGGCATCCAGGCCAAACAGACGCAAGACGGCGTTGCTTAGCACGTTGATCAGCCACACCAGGGGCTTGAAGAGTAGCAGGAAGAGGCCCATCGGCCTCACCAGGGCTATAGCCACCGGCTCGGCGCGCTGGATGGCGGCGATTTTAGGCACGGTCTCGCCCAGGATCAACTCTACGATGGTGACGAGCAACAGGGCGATAACGAAGGCGATGCCATGGACGGAGATGAACTGGTCTACCCAGTCGTGGGGCAAGATCGCTTCCAGGGGTGGTACGATTAGCTGGGCTACGACCGGCTCGCCCAGGGCACCCAGCCCCAGGCTAGCCATCGTGATGCCTACCTGGGCGGCTGCCAGGTAGGTTTGCAGGTTGTCGATTGCGCGCTTGACCGCGACCGCGCCAGGCCGCCCCTCGCTGACCATCTGCTCGATGCGGGTGCGTCGCACGCTCACGAGAGCGAATTCAACAGCCACGAAGAAGGCCGTGACGATCACCAGCAGAACTACCAGACCTATGCCTTGTAACATATACCTCACTTCGAGTCCCGCGGACTCATACATCGGGTGCGTGGTTTGTATCTGTATTAATGCGCTACCTTAGCACTAAGCGGGCCGTACATAGGATATGAGGATACCTGCAAGTGTGCCTCTGATGTAGAATGTTACAGCCATTATCATCTGAAGTCAATATCGAACAAGGAGGATCGCCCCCATGAAAGGACCTGTCATCTACTCTGCCCTGCTCATGTCGATTGGGATTTTGTTTAGTGCGTGCGACGGAGGACAGCCTGCCGCATCTACGCCTGCGCCCGGCAAGGAAGAAACCGGGGGAGTGGCCCTGGTGTTGGAGGCCGCGCCACTGGATGGATCGGGCGCTAGCGTAGCTAGATCGCAAATGGAGGCTGCGCGCGATGTCACAAAGGAGCGGCTGGAAGTGATGGAGTTGTCATCCGCGACGGTGGCGCTCTCAGGCACGAGCAGCCTGAGGGTGACGGTACCCGTCACCGCGGATGTCGGAGAGGTGAAGAGCATATTAGTCCAGCGCGGGTTCATTGAGTTTGGAGATGCAAGCAGTACCCCGCTACCAACCGGCGTTTATATAACGACCGAGCTTGGCGGTCCCCTTCCCGAACAGCTATCCCCTGGTGCCGATGCCGTAGCCTACCCGGTTGTACTCAGCAGCGACGATCTGCTCCCTGACGGCGTGACGGTCATGACGGAAACCGGAGGCTTGCCGGTCGTGCAGTTGATGCTGACCTCTGAGGGCAAGACAAAGCTCGCTGAGTTCACAGGCTCGCACGTGAGCAGCTTTATGCCGGTCGTACTGGATAAGTATGTGCTATTCTCTCCTATCATACAGAGCGAGATCACCGGCGGCATAGCCGCGATTTCGGGGATCAGCGATCAGGAAGTCAAACTCATCGTGGCGTGTGTCAGATCAGGTGTGCTACCTGTGCGCCTGATCGTAGCCTCTGAGGCAGTGGTGCCGTAAGGACCGTGGACGGTAGACGGTAGACGGTGGATGGGTAAAACGCAAACGACGCCTGAAGCTTGCCCACAACCTAACCTTACACTTAAGGAACTTCCATGTAAGGTTAGGTTTACACGCACAAGAATCTATCTTCCCACTTAACGTATTTCCATGGGAAGACAGATTCCCACCAACAAGCATCTGGTCTACCGACTTAAAGCACTTCCATAGTCAGACCAGATCTCCATTACACTCCCACCGACTACCGTCCACCGTCCACCGTCCACCGTCTATCGTCCACCGTCCACCGTCCACCGTCCGTCACCGAAGTTGACACTTCTTCCCGCCTCTTATATAATTGGTATTTGACTGCGAATGCGGGCAGGCGGAAAGTTGCGCCGTGCCTGTTTGTATTAAATTCACCAGCAAGACCGCGTCCCAAGAACCCTAGAGGAGCAGATCATTGCGACAGAATAACCTGTTTGCCTGGCTCATCGGTATCGTCATCCTGACCATGGTGGCGGGGTACCTCACCTTCTTCAACTATCTCCCGCTGTTCAACAGGGATATCAGCCCAAGATTGGGGCTTGACCTGCAAGGTGGGCTGCAACTGGTGCTACAGGCCGAGCCTACAGGCAACCAGCCTATAACGGCGGGTGACCTGGAGGCCGCGCGCAATATCATCGAGGACCGGACCAACAGCACCGGGGCCGCCGAGCCTGTGGTGCAAACCGCCGAGGGCAACCGCATCCTGGTCGAATTGCCCGGCATCCAGAACCTGGAAGACGCCCGCAGGATCATCCAGGAGACCGCCTTCCTCGAAATTGTGGATGGTGGCGCAACCGGGATAGCCGAAGGTACGCTTGTGTGTACGGAGCTTGGTAAGCCTCGCCCTGAGCAGGCTCGCACTCTGCAAACCGCCACGCCTGTGCCCGCGCCTACTCTCGCGCCCACGGGCACTGTGACGGCTACTCAGGCGACGGCAGTGCCTGCAACTCCGAGTGCTGCCCCCACGCAGGCCGTCGATGAATTTCCGTGCACCCAGATCTACGATACGATCATCCAGGGTAATGAACTCAACGGGAGCGGTGTGCAGGTGGTGTTCGACTCGGCGGGCCTCCCGCAGGTAGCCTTCGCTCTTCAGGGCGATGGGCCTAGCAAGTTCGCGGAGTTTACTTCTACGCACATCAACCAATACATGCCGATCCTGCTGGATAAGCGCGTGATCAGTTCACCCCAGATCCAGGGAGCTATCACGGGCGGCAACGGCGTGATCAACAACATAGGGCTTGCGGATGCTCAGAGGCTGGCAGTCCAGCTCAAGTACGGAGCGCTGCCGGTGAGCCTCACGCTGCAATCGGAGCGCAAGATCTCGGCTACGCTGGGACAGGATGCCATCGAGAAGAGTATCCTGGCCGGCTCAGTCGGCCTGGGGCTGGTGATCATCTTCATGATCGTCTATTACCGGCTGCCGGGCGTGCTCGCCAGCGTGGCGCTGGTCATCTACGCGATGATCACATACTCGATCTTCAAGCTCGTGCCGGTGACCCTTACGCTGGCCGGTATCGCGGGCTTTATCCTGTCTATCGGTATGGCGGTGGACGCCAACGTGCTGATATTCTCGCGGTTGAAAGAGGAATTGCGCTCAGGCAAAACACTGGGCGCGGCGGTGGAGGCCGGCTTCGACCACGCCTGGCCGTCCATCCGCGACTCAAACGTATCCACGCTCATCACATGCGCGATCCTGTTCTGGTTCGGCTCGACCTTTGGCGGAGCCAGCATCATCAAGGGCTTTGCTCTTACCCTGGCAATCGGTGTGGCTGTGTCACTCTTCTCGGCTATTACCGTCACGCGCACCTTCCTGCGTGCCGTGGTGAACACTGGCTTCGCCAGCAACAGGTGGGCATTCGACCTGGAGACGGCTAAGCCCATTAACCGCACTACTGAGGCCTAAACGAGTTGTCAGTTGTCGGTTGTCGGTTGTCAGTTCGTACAACTACCGACAACTGACAACTGACAACTGACAACCGACAACCGACAACTGAGGAATCAATGATTGATCTGGTCAGCAAGCGAATATTGTTCATACTTCTGTCGTTCGTGGTGATCCTGCCGGGCCTGGTTGCTATCGTGGCGGGCGGGTTGAAGCCTGGGATCGACTTCACAGGCGGTAAGCGTTTGACGGTGGTCCCGTTGAACGCGGAGGCGTACGACAGCGAAAAGTTCAAGGCTGCCCTGGCGGCGGTGGGGTACGAGGATTCGCTGGTGAAGCGCGGCACTATCGGCGAGGGGGCCAACATCACCAACACCGTTACAATGGACATTCCCGGCATAGCCGAATTGTCCGATACCCTGCGTGATGAGGCGCTCTCCGAGGTAGCGAGGAGCTTGATACAGGCCAACCTGGTCGGTGGTGGCCCGCTAACCGAGACGATCACCATCGTGCCGACCGGCACGGTCGCGCTCACCAGCACGCCCACCTTGGTCACAACTCCTATCGCCACTGTGTCAGCTACCGCCACGCTGACGGCGACGGGCACCGTTACCGGCACCGGCACCACTACGGCCACGACGACGGCGGCGCTCGGAGATGCGACCGCCACGCCGACTACCGCGCCTGTGATTACCCAGCAGGTGTCGCGCTGGCGTATCGACGAGAAAGCCATCATTGACGACATAACGGTGGGGCCGACTATAGGCCAGGAACTTATATTGCGCGCCTTCTTCGCGATAATGGCGGCATCTATGGCAATCCTGATTTACCTGACTATCGTCTTCCGCAAAGTGCCTAACGCGTTCAGGTATGGTGTGTGCGCCATATTCGCGCTCGTACATGACGTGCTGGTGGTGCTCGGCGTATTCGCGATCCTGGGCCTGCTGTTAGGGACCGAAATCGACGCCCTCTTCATTACGGCCATGATGACGGTGATAGGCTTCTCGGTGCACGACACCATCGTGGTGTTCGACCGGGTGCGCGAGAACCTGACGAAGCGGCGCTTCGAGCATTTCGAGCAAGTGGTGAACTACTCGTTGGTGCAGACGCTGGCACGCTCGATCAACACGTCTATCACGGTTATCCTGACGCTGTTCGCGCTCTACCTGTTCGGCGGGGCGAGCATTCACAATTTCGTGCTGGCGCTGCTGATCGGCATCATCTCCGGCACCTACTCCTCGATCTTCAACGCCTCGATGCTGCTGGTGATCTGGGAGAAGGGCGAATGGAGCCGCTTATTCCGTGGTGGGCGCAGCGAAACGCCCGCGCGCACCCCGGCCCGGTAATTGCATATTGCGTATTGCAGCCCTCGCGAATATGCAATAAGCGGTACGAAATACACAATCCGAGTTGCGCGATTGTAATGCGCTGGAGAATGTGATACAATTCACACGCCCTGCCTCGTAATACGTAGCAGGGCGTTGCTAAATACGGGAAAAATGGAGGGTGGCAACGGGGCCGCGCTCCGGGTCAGGGGCAGGCTAGAGGAATATTCCGTACTGCGTATCGCGTACTGCTTAGAGCCGCCCTAACATATTAGTGGAGGAGAGGAGAGTTCATGGATCACAATACAGTTGTCCAATTGCTCACGTGGTTCGTGCCCGTCGCGGGCCTCATCGGGATCGGCTTTGCCGTTTACCTGATGAGGGACGTGTTGAGTAGAGACACCGGCACGCCGGAGATGCAGGATGTGGCGAGCCGCATCGTCGAGGGTGCTAACGCCTTCCTGAGTCGCCAGTACACCACAATCGCCATCCTGGCCGGTGTCAGCGCGGTGCTGGTGGGAGTATTGCTGGCGCTCATCCCGGCCAGCACGCAGGGCACGACCGTCAACAACGTCACGCTGGGTGTCCTGACTTCAGTTGCCTTCTTGCTTGGCGCAGTGGCTTCGGGAGTCTCCGGCTACATAGGGATGTACGTAGCGGTGCGCGCCAACCTGCGCACGGCCTCCGCCGCCCGCCGCTCGCTGGGAGAGGCACTGACGGTGGCCCTGAGGGGTGGCGCGGTGTCGGGCTTCCTGGTCGTGTCGCTGTCGCTGCTCGGCGTGTTCCTCATCTACTTCGTGTACTCGGCCATCGCGGGGGGGGGTGCGGAAGGCGCTTCGCAGGCCCCCTTCCTGATCGTGGGCTTCGGCTTCGGCGCTTCGTTCGTAGCCCTCTTCGCCCAGTTGGGCGGCGGTATCTACACCAAGGCCGCCGACGTGGGCGCTGACCTGGTGGGCAAGGTGGAAGCCGGTATCCCCGAAGACGACCCTCGTAACCCAGCCGTGATCGCCGACCTGGTGGGCGACAACGTGGGTGACTGCGCGGGCCGCGGTGCCGACCTGTTCGAGTCGACAGCCGCCGAGAATATCGGCGCGATGATCCTCGGCGTGCTGCTATACGAGATCACGGGCAGAACGAACCCCGCGTGGATCCTCTTCCCGCTGGTAGTGCGCGCCTTCGGCCTCATTGCTTCGCTGGTGGGCATCTTCGCTGCCCGCGTGAGCGGCAAGGGTGGTCAGGACGTGACCGATAAGGCGGCGCTCGCCGCCCTCAATAACGGCTATTACGTTATGGCTATAGTTTCTGCTATCGCGATGATGGGTGTGAGCATGATCATGCTCCCCGAGGCTGCTGTAGCGGGTGGCTCTTCGGGCCTGTGGTTCGGGTTCGCGGGCCTGGTAGGTATCGCCACGGCCATTGCTTTTGTGTTCATCACCCAGTACTACACCGCGGGCGCGTGGCGACCCGTGCGCGAAATCGCGGAAGCGGCCAAGACTGGACCCGCTACCACGATCATTTCGGGTATCGCGGTCGGTTTTGAGACCACAGCCCTGCCGACCCTGTCCATCGCCGCTGCCCTGGGCGCGTCTTACTGGCTTGGTGTGCAAGGCACCCCGGTTGGCGCGTTGAGCGTAATCCATATCCCCGGCGTGCCCGGCGATTTCCCGGTCAATAGCTCCGTAGCCGCCGGCATCTTTGGGACGGCTGTGGCGACTATGGGTATGCTCATGTCGTGCGCCTACATCCTGGCGATGGATACCTTCGGGCCGATCACCGACAACGCGGGCGGTATCGCCGAGATGTCGCACCAGGCCGCCAACGTACGCAACATCACAGACGGCCTGGACGCTGTAGGCAACACCACCAAGGCTCTTACGAAGGGCTACGCGGTGGGGTCGGCTGCGCTCGCGGCCTTCCTGCTCTTCTCTGCTTATCTGGACAAGGTACGGCAGGTAAGGCCGGAAACTGAGCTTGTTAAAGGCCAGGTGCCAATCAACCTGTCGCAGGTTGAAGTGTTCATCGGCGCTCTGATCGGGGCGATGCTGGTGTTCCTCTTCTCGTCGCTGGCGATCCGGGCGGTGGGCCGCGCGGCGGGCCAGATGATCGAGGAAGTGCGCGACCAGTTCCGCAAGGACCCTGGCATCATGCTGGGCACGTCGCGCCCTAACTATGCACGCGCGGTCGACATCTCGGCCCGTGCGGCCCTGCGCGAAATGATCGCTCCTGGTGTGCTGGCAATCGCCACTCCTGTATTGGTTGGCCTGATCCTCGGCTGGGAGGCCATTGGCGGCCTGCTAATGGTGGGCACAATCGTAGGCGTGCTGATGGCGAACGTGCTGAACAACGGCGGCGGCGCGTGGGACAATGCCAAGAAGTATATCGAGTCGGGGGGCCTCAAAGAAGGCGACACCGTGCTTGGCAAGGGCACCGACGCCCACAAAGCGGCGGTGGTGGGCGACACGGTGGGCGATCCGTTCAAGGACACCGCAGGCCCCTCGCTG
>JBAURA010000339.1:0-8018 GCA_049580985.1 Chloroflexia bacterium | reverse complement strand
GAGGCTAGACGACACGTTGCGTGCCAAGCACAGGCAGCCTACGTGCCACGTGTCACGCCCGAACCACCTACCCGCTGGGGTAGGGGCTAGGCTCCTGTTGCCCACGCGGAACACGCTCCAGTTGCGCTTAGGGACACCACCCCTATCAGCCAACCCTATGCCCGTGTAGGGGCGGGTCCCCGTGCCCGCCCTCTGCCCGGCAACAACTGAATAACAAGGAAACAACAAGGAACAGGGTGCATAGGACCCCACAGCCCCATGCACCCTCCCTTCCCATACCCTAAATCTATAATCAGAAATGAGAAACCCAATAAAACCTCTGCGTCCTCTGCGTCTTTGCGGTGAATCCCTTCTTAGCATTCCAAAATCCGAAATTCCCCCTCACGCTTGACTCCGGTTGCTATAATAGCAGCGTACCTGCTCAACCGGCCCCTCGTCCGTGGGGTCGTATCTCACACTGGGCGCACCTGGCGAGCACAGGTCAACTTCTAGATACAATCAAGGGAGGAAACAAATGAGGATTCGGATCGGATCACGCATGCGTGGAATAGCTGCCACCTCGCTCATATGCGTCATGGCATTGGCGGCCTGCGGCGGCGACAGCGGCAAGAGCAACGCCGACCTGCTCAAAGAAGCCGTACTCAACATGAAGGCCGCCAAGACCTACCACCTCAACGCCGACATAAACCAGGCAGGCCAGGCGGTCAAGCTCGACGGGGACATCGACCTCACCAACAAAAACATGAAGTTGGACATCGATAGTTCGGGTACCAAAGTCTCCGTAATTCAGGTGGGCGACAAAGTCTACCTCAGCATGGATGGCGGCGCCAACTATACAGAAACCGACCAGGGTGCCTCCATCACCGCCGGTTTCGCGTCCTTCACCAACATGTGGGACAGCTTTAATCCCGAAGATGTAGACAAGGCCAAGGACGCCCTCAAAGACGGCACACCCGCCACCGAAACTATGGATGGTGTCGTAACCAAACACATCACCTCCGACGCCAAGCAGCTTAGCGTTCTCGGTAGCGGCAGCAGCGACATGGCCGGCACGGTCGACTTCTGGCTCGGCCCCGACGCCAAGCCCTACATCCGCAAGATGGCTATCGACGCCACCAGCGACGGGGACCCGGTGAAAGGCACCGTCATCTGGAGCAAGATCGACGAAGCTATGGATATCAAGGCCCCCTGATAGCAGCCACGGATCTCATTCCACAAAAGAGGAGGCGCGCACGCTGCATGCTGTGCGCGCCTCCTCTTTTAAGCGCAATATCCTACCCGCCGCGCTATACCTGGCCGCGCTCGAATAGCCGGTCCGCATCGTCCCGCCACAACGCGCGTGTGTCCGCCGGGTCGGGCCACCATTGGTACACTTCCAGGTCCACCGTGAAATCGGGGCGTACCTCCACCCCTTCCGCTTCCAGCTCGGCCCTGTGCTGCTCAGGTCCGCCCCACCCATACGTAGGTGCGAGCCTCCCCCACCTGTTCACCACCCGCTGGCACGGCACCCCCGAATCGCCTGGCGTGTTGTGCAGCACCATCCCTACCGCCCTGGCCCCGCGTGGCGTCCCCAGCACAGCCGCCACCTGTCCGTAGGTTACCACCCGCCCCGCCGGCACCGACCGCACGAATGCCCACACCCGCTCTCGAAAATCGTCCATAGGTGTAAGAGGGATTGGGGATTAAGGGATTAAGGGATTAAGGGATTAAGGGATTAAGGGGTTGGGGATCAGTCTTATAAGAGTTGATCCCCAACCCCTTAATCCCTAATCCCCAATCCCTTAATCCCCAATCCCTTTGCGAAACTACCGAATCTCTGCCTTCGCGCCTTCGCCTTCCAGCTTGGCCTTGGCGGCCTCGGCATCTGCCTTGTTCACGCCCTCGCGCACAGCCTTGGGAGCGGCCTCCACCAGGTCCTTCGCTTCCTTCAGGCCCAGCCCGGTCAGTTCGCGCACGATCTTGATCACCTGGATCTTGTTCGCGCCGAAGTCGGTCAGGTAGACGTCAAACTCCGTCTTCTCTTCCTCGACCGGAGCAGCGCCCGCGCCATCGCCGGCCGCGCCACCTGCCATCGGCATCATGCCGCCCATCATCATGGGAGCGGCGGCGGTCACGCCGAACGCCTCTTCCATGTCCTTCACCAGCTGGGAAAGCTCCAGCACGGTCATGTTCTTGATCGAATCGAGGATATCCTCACGAGTAGTAGTAGCCATTGTTTCCATCTCTCCTTTTGGTTATCTGTATATTGCTTGAAACCAAGTGGGGGAACACCCCACACCGTAGTAGCGAAGCGCCTACGCAACCTATGTGCTATGACGCGTCTGTTGTATCCGTCTCAGCCTCCGCCGTCTCAGTCTCTGCTGTCTCAGCCTCCGCCGCGTCCGCATCTACAAAACCTTCCGGCTCTGCTTCTGTAGGCGACATGTCCTCTGCGACTGCTGTCTCAGCTTCCGCGGTGCCTGTGTCTGTTTCGGCTGAACCTACCGGCTCTGCTCCCGCGTCCAGCGTGCTTGTCGCACCCTCGCCCGATTCCTTCAGCTTGTCGAGCCGCGCGTTCAACACGTTCACGAAGCCCTGGAGCGGCGCATTCAGCACGTTCACGAAGTTCTGGATCGGAGCGCGCATCGCGCCCATCAACTGGGCTATATACTGCTCTTTGGTCAGTATCTTCGTCAGGTCCGTTACCTGCTCGGCGCTGATAGTCTTGTTGCCCATCAGGCCGCCCCGGATCTGAAGGATCTTCGACGTGCGCACGAAATCGGTCAGCGCCTTAGCCGCGCCCGGAATGTCCTCGCCCACGAACGCGATAGCCGTCGGCCCATCCAGCATAGGAATCATGCTGTCCATGCCTGAGCGGTTCGCCGCAAGCTCGGCCAGCGTGTTCTTGGTGACGTGGAACTCCACCCCCTTGTCGCGCAGTATGCGCCGCAGATTCGTGATGTCCGCCACCTTCAGCCCCCGGTAGTCGGTGAAGATAAGCACCTCGCTGCTAGCGAACAGGTGGTTAAGCTCCTTGACTGTCTCTTTCTTCTTCTTAGTAGCCATATTCCTGGTTTCACCCCCTCCCATCTGATTTCGGATTGCGAATTGCAGATTTCGGATTGATTCCGGAAAATCCGCAATCCGAAATCCCAAATCCGCAATAAAAAAGGCCCTATGCCTGGGATGCTGCGCATCTAGACCGAGGCATGGGGCATAACTGCTCCATTTCCACACTGCCCGCGTGCCGGGGTTACGTTGCATGCACCCTGCTGGGCTGTGGGAGTCTCGCCTCGGCGGGCTGTTGTTTTAAGCGTCCTTAGCGAACGCGCCGGCTGTCTCAGGCTATTCACTTTTCATGCGGCTCGAAAACGAACCGAACACCGCATTATACACAATAATCCGCGCCAAGTCAAATTTCGCGGACTCAGGCCAACTTTTCTCGTAATTCCTCCACCAGGGCCGCACCCTTTTCGGCATCTACATGGCCTATCTCACGCTCGTAATCAACCCTGATCTGCATAAGCTCTACCCCTCTCGCCCGGTCACTTTCTTTGAGCAAGATACCCAGGTTCCAGCTTGTGATTGCTTCACCCCGGCGGTCTCCTATCTCACGGGTGATTTGCAATTGCTGTTCGTAGTACTCAATGGCTTTACGTGTCTCGCCTAACTCTGCATAAGTAATACCCAGGTTGCCAAGAGCGATGCCTTCACTCCGGCGGTCTCCTATCTCACGGGTGATTTGCAGGTGCTGTTCATGGTACCCAATAGCTTTGCGTGTCTCCCCCAAAGCTGCGTATGCCAGCCCGAGGTTGCCCAGGGCTCTGCCCTCGCCTCGGCGGTACCCTATCTCACGGGCTATTTGCAGGTGCTGTTCATGGTACCCAATAGCTTTGCGTGTCTCCCCCAAAGCTGCATAAGCGACGCCTAGATTGCCTAGGGCTCCGCTCTCACCTCGGCGGTACCCTATCTCACGGGTGATTTGCAGGTGCTGTTCATGGTACCCAATAGCTTTGCGTGTCTCCCCTAAGTCCTCGTAAGCGACGCCTAGATTACTCAGGACTCTGCCTTCCGCGTCTTTATTACCGAGTCTCTGCGCAGCGCCTATCGCCACCTCGAACTGGGAGATGCGTTCGCGGCGCTTGTCATACCGCAGATCACCGAGGTAAACTGTCACGTGGGCGTAATCTAGCAACAGCTGGTCGATCTCCTGGGACCCGCCACCTACTTGCGCTTGTGCCCAGCTCCAACCCGCATCTATGTGTGCCCGCTCCCCGTCGAACAGCTTCAACCCCAGCAACAGATTCTCCCCTCCTTTTTGATATAGTTCGTCCGCGAGAGCAGCAACCCCAGCATAGTGCACCGCATGACGCATACGCACGGCATCCTCACCCTCCAACCGCGCCAGCGCGAACGCCCGCACCAGATCGTGTAGGCTATAGCGCCCGGTTTGCTCATCCCATTCCAGCAGGCTACGTCTGTACAGGAGATCAAGCACATCTTCTATGGTTGGGTGGGTGGTGGTTGTCTTCTGCTCTCCCACTCCCGGCCCTTCCGCAACCGCTTTTGCAGCATACATGTCAAGACTGGCTGGGAAGACGCCGAGCCTGCATAACACCTGCTGCGCTGGCGTGTCAAGCGCGGCGTAACTCAATTGGAGTGAGGCTTCCACGCTCGTAGTGGGGTCGTCAGGGTCTCGCAGGACTGTCAGGCGCGCCCGCGCGTCCTCCAACGCCCTCAGATGGTACTCGATACCCCTTGTCGAGTTAGCGCATACACCAGCGTACACACGTAGTGCCAGAGGCAGCCTTCCGCAGAGTTGCGCCATGCGGGTGGAGGCAGCACCGATAGGGGGGTGGATTTCTAGCAGTAGCTTCTTGGCCTCCGATGGGGACAGTGTCTCAAGGTCCACCGTTTCCATTCCCGGCAGCTTGAAACGTTGGCGGCTGGTCAATAACAGGGCGCACCCAGGCGGTGGCAGCAATGCCTGCACCTGATTCGCATCGCGTGCATCGTCAGCCAGGACTAGGACGCGCTTCCCATTAAGGAGCGTAAGGTAAGCTGACCGCAACCCGTTGAGGTCATCGGGTAACTGTGCGAGTGGCTCGAATGCGCGGATGACGGTTTGGAGCGCCTGCTCAGGAGTCATTGGATTGTCGCTGGCTCCGCGTATTCCAATCACCCCACGCATCTCAATCAGCAGCTGGGCGTCCGGGAAAGTATCTGCTAGGCGTTGGGCCACAGCGTAGGCCAACTCAGTCTTCCCTATGCCCCCCATCCCTCGCGCGCCACTGATCGCCGCCGCGCCGCTCTCGCTCGCCTTACTAAGCGCGTGTACAAGTTGATCGATCTCGTCTTGCCGCCCAACAAAATCAGAAACAGGCGCGCGTAGCTGGTGCAGGCTCCTGATGATGGGCGTGGGCTGCTCGTTTACTATCTGCGTGAGATTACCGGCTACATTGGTAATGTCACGACCAGCCCCTATCTGCCCAACGCTTATATTGCCGGGTGGTGCTGCCCCCGATGCTGGGTCGGGGGTCACACTTTTGGGCGGTTATCCTCCGGTTGGGAAAGGGTGGTCTCTATATCACCTACAGCCTTGAGCGTTCCCGCCTCTATCCCCGTACCGGCTTGATTTATCGTTCTGATATTCCCTTCGGCTTCAGCCGTGCCGATCTTGATCCCTGGCTTAGTCGCAGGGGCGTGCTTAGCGCCGTCTATATCGAGGTTCGCCCCGCCAGGCCCTCTCAGATTCAGCTTGAGACGATCCCGAAAGACGATTATCGCCGCGATAGCCACACCGGCGAGAATAGCAACCACCACAACAGTAGCAATAACAGGGTCCATAGCAAATCCTTTCGCTACAAAGTCCACAATCTCCGAGCATCAAAGTAGGTACAAGGCAAGGATAAAGATGCATACAGATGCACCCAACCCCACCAGTATAGTAGACCATCAAACATACCCATGTCAATATTCATAGCGGCTGTCACCGTTCCGCGTCAGGGTAGAACAACAGCCGTGGCCGCATATGCGTGGGTGCCCTCTATCCTTACCACGAGTGCATCGTCTGCCCACGACTGCCACCTTAAAAAAACTAACGCTTGTTAGGCATATATTTCCACAGGAAGTTAGGTTGCTAGAGGCGCATGTATGGTTGCCTCCTCCAACCACATCTCCTCTACCCGCTCATCACCCTTATGAGAGGTCCATCCCTCTCGCACTTTGCTTCACCCTACTATCAACGCTTGCTACCGGACTACCACAAACCTGCCCCAAAGCCAATCGCCACCCTTCACAACTCACCCCCAACATAATTCCCAAGACCGATGCCAATCGACACAACCTCTGCTATAACCTGGATGCACCCGTTTCGTGATAAGTGAAACGCGATTATTGCGTACCACGTACTACATATTGCAACCGTCCACCGTCATCACGTATCACGTATCACGTATCACGTATCACTCCCCCACCACAGAGGAACAACCCCACATGCTCGAACAACAGCGTGATGATTACTACGTCGCCTCCCAACGCAGTCTTGGGTGCGGCTTCTGGCTGCTCTGGACCTTCATGACCACCGTGGGCGGTTTCGTGGGACAACTCATCGCCCAGACCGGCATCCATGCCTTCCTACCGGAGGACGCTTCTATTCCCACCGTGATGCTGGCTCTCGTCCCGTTCGGCCTCGTCGCGGGCGCGGTAATCGGCCTCGCGCAGGGAGTGCTCATCTTCCGCTACCTCAAACCCGCCGGCTTGCGCGATTGGGTGCTGGCGAGCGCGCTAGGTGGCGTCCTCCGCTGGGCGCTATTAGGGCCGTCCGCCGTCTTCCTCTTGCTCATAGTCGACATCGGCATAGCCCAGTGCAACGCCCTCATCCCTCTCATGCTCTTCGGCGCGCTCTCAGGTGCCGCTTTCGGCATTCCTCAGTCGTTCGTCCTCAGTCGCCACCTGAACGAGACCACCGAGCTTTCATGGTGGTCCTGGACGCTGGCCTACGCCGCCGGCGGCCTATTCTACCTGCCTTTCGTAACTTTGAGCGGCCTCACCGCCTCCGCGCTAGCTGCCGCCGCCGGCACGGTGGGCGACGAATTCGCGTGGCGCGCTCTCATAGTCGTAACCCTCAACTGGCTGATCACCGGCCTCATCACCGCCCTCCCCATACAAGACCGCCTCCGCCACGTCAACCGCCCCACCTACGTCGAGTTCTAGCCGGACGGTTGTCGGTTATCAGTTGTCAGTTGTCAGTTGTTGGTAATTACGTTTTACGCTGTCCATCGTCTACCGACAACCGACAACCGACAACCATCATCTGGTAAAATATCCACGTGGGTTTCCCAACCTCAGACGCATACGACGTAATCATAGTAGGCGCGGGCCACGCGGGGTGCGAGGCGGCCCTGGCCTCGGCGCGCATGGGCCACCGCACCCTCCTCCTCACGATGAACCTCGACACTGTGGCCCTCATGCCGTGCAACCCCTCGGTCGGCGGCCCCGCAAAGGGTCACGTCGTGCGCGAAATCGACGCCCTCGGCGGCGAGATGGCCCGCAACACCGACCGCACCTCCATCCAGGTACGCATGCTCAACGTCCGCAAAGGCCCCGCCGTCCAGGTGCCCAGGGCGCAATGCGACAAGAAGCTGTACGCGCTCTCCATGAAGAGCGTGCTCGAAACCACCCCCAACCTACACCTCAAACAGGCCGCCGTGTCCGGCCTCCTCCTCGCACCACTCCACCCCGACGCCTCGCAAGACCACATAGCCCGCACCCTCGGCCACGCACGAGACGCCGCCGATCACGCCCTCACGCAACCCCAGGGAAGGCTCAAGGTAGTGGGCGTAACCACCGCCACGGGCCGCACCTATTGCGCCCGCTCCGTGGTCCTCACCACCGGCACCTTCCTGCGCGGTCGCATCATCTCTGGCGAGTTCACATCGGAGGCTGGCCGCGCCGGTGAGGCCCCCTCCAACGAGCTATCGGGCGCGCTAGGCGAGCTACAGTTCCCCCTCATGCGCCTCAAGACCGGCACGCCCCCT
>JBAURA010000338.1:0-3923 GCA_049580985.1 Chloroflexia bacterium | reverse complement strand
ACCAACGCCTGGCCCGGCCCCGCGTTGCGTGCGGCGCGCTCCATATCGGCTTGCCATACAGGCGGCGACTGGGCGGGCATACCGAACGAGTTGGTGATGCTGAGGGCGCGAATGTTAACAGGCTCGTCGGCGCGGAACGGTCGCGCGGTGAGGGGGGCGCGACCCATATCGGCGGGAGGGATAGGCCGGGGCGCGTCCACGTAGAGGACGTTTGGGGCGGGGTGAGAAGGCCACTCCCTGCTACGCACCGTCTTGTAGTGGCACAGGTCGAAGCCCCACCGGAAGGCCGCATCGGTGAACTTTGAGTTGAGCAGCGGCCCAGACGGTATGCCCACTGGCCTGCGCAGCCGCAACCCAGCTACAGTCACCCACTCAGCTTCGGACAACGCCAGCATGGCAGCTATCTCAGGCGAAGGCTGCTCGGTAATGGGGCCAAACGGCCCGAAATCGTAATTCTCCTGGTACGAAAGCAGAGGATCATAAAATGGATTGCGGATTGCGGATTGCGGATTGCGGATTGCTTCTTGTTGACTTACCACTCTAAACCTCAGTCTTAATTTCTCTGTGCCTCTGTGTCTCTGTGGTTCAATAATAAATCCGAAATTTGAAATCCGCAATCCGCAATCGTTCACACGGCTTGAGAGATCGATTCCAGGCCGCAGACGTAGCGGACGACGCGCTCGAAGCCCATGCCGAAGCCTGCCTGGCGGCTGTTGATTTCGCGGCGCATGGCTACGTACCAGTCGTAGTCGTTGGCGCTGCCACCGAGATCCATTATCTGCCGGACGCTTTTCGATTGCAACATGCGGGTTTCAAGCGTATATACATCCGTCTCCGTCTCGGACGCGCCCATCACCTCGCCTATGCCGGGCATGAGCAGGTCGCAGCACTCTACCACGCGCGGGTCGTGCCTGCATACCTTCATTGTGAAGAAGCGGGTCTCCACCGGGTAGTGCGTGACGAAGAGCGGCCCGTCATACATGTTCGCCAGGGCGATCTCGTGCTCGTTGGAGAAGTCTTCGCCCCACTCTATGAAGTAGCCGGCGTTTTGGAGGGAGATGATCGCCTGGTCGTAGGTCAGCCGCGTGAAAGGGGCCTGGACGCGGGCCAGCGCTTCGCTTTTCGCGCCGAGGGCATCGAGGGAGCCTGGCATAGTTTCGACAACTCGCCCGAGCATCTCCACCAGCATGCGCTCCATCAGTTGCATCAACTGTTCCAGGCTCCAGGCGTGGGCCTCGGCTTCTATGAGCGTGAACTCGGTCAAATGGCGGTTGTCGCTCCGGCGCTCGGCCCTGAACGACCTGCCGACGGAGTAGACCGCGCCCAATTCCTGCATGAGCGGCTCCAGGTGCAACTGGGCCGTCTGCCTGAGGAACGCTTTCTCCATGCCCAACTGCACGGGTATGAGCGTGCCAGGCTCGCCACAAGCGCCGGAAAGGTGGGTGAAGGTGGGGGCGACTACCTGGGTGAACCCTACGTCGTCGAGGGTGTTCTGGGCGGCGCGCAACAGGGCGGCTTTTACGCGGGCGACGTGCGCGGCGCGTGTCGCATGTGCCGGCCCGGTGCCGACCCTGCCTGGGATGCCCATGGGGGTGGGCAGGGTGTAGGGCATATTGGGGACCGTTTGCATCTTTTCCTCCGGCGCTGGCGTAAAGCATGTTCCCTGCTGTTGCCCACGAAAAAACCTTGCACGCGGCAAGGTTGGCAGGCATGACTCTATGCTTTACACCAACCTTTTCGGCCTCACAGGGCCGCTACTTAAAGGTCGTTCCGGACCGGACCCCGCATGGCGCACCATGCTTCCGGCTACCTTAGTATAAGGGCTGGCCGGGTGAGATGTCAATAAGGTTATACACCAGCTAAGTTGTCAGTTGTCGGTTGTCGGTTGTCAGTAGGGATCTGGTAAGGGTGAATCTTAACTTCCAATGGAGCTTCCTTAAGGTTGGAAGTTAAGTTTGTCCTTACAGGTTTTGTGCCATTCTCATTTTACGCTCTTACCGACAACCGACAACCGACAACCGACAACCCCGATTTATGATATAATTGTCAGTTGAACACCGCTTGTGCGGCCTATTTGATGGTACTTACCCATAGCACAGGAGCGTCAGATGATACAGACCGAAGCCAACCCGGCGGAAGTAGAGAGCGCATCACCTCAGCGTCTCTATAGCCTGGATGCGCTGGTGCGCCGGATCGAGAGCGTGCGCGCCGACATGAAGGAGAGGGGCATCGACAGTATGCTCGTGTCGCACCCCCACAATCGCAATTATATGATCGGCTTCAGCGGAGAAGACCAGCCCCCGCTCGATACGGCCGGTATGCTCATAATAGGCCCGGAGCACCTTTGCCTGGTGACCGATGGCCGTTACACTATACAGGCCGCCGACGAGCTTTATCCGGAATTGGAGATAGAGG
Organism: Chloroflexia bacterium; assembly: GCA_049580985.1. Classification (GTDB taxonomy): domain Bacteria; phylum Chloroflexota; class Chloroflexia; order QHBQ01; family JADMIH01; genus JADMIH01. The sequence goes on along the minus strand of JBAURA010000338.1, from coordinate 1,508 downwards.
TGGTGGCCCGCCAGGGCAAGATCGTGCCCGTGCTGGCCGAGCAGATTACGAAGCGCAAATACAAGCGCCTGGGCTTCGAGACGGCCCACCTGCTGCATCTCCTCTGGCGTTCGCTAGACAAATCGCTCCCCGACACCGATTTGGTGCCGGTGACCAGGCTGGTCGAGCCGCTCAGGATGATCAAGGACGAGATGGAACTGGCCGTCATGCGCAAAGCTATCCGCATCTCGGACCAGGCTTTCGACATTGTCAGCAGGCGTATCGAGCCTGGTATGACCGAGAAGCAGGTGGCCTGGGACATCGAGCGCACCATGCGTGAGCTTGGCGCGGACGAGCGCGCCTTCGGCACCATCGTCGGCTCCGGCCCCAACGGCGCGATGGCCCATGCCATCCCCGGCAGCCGTATTCTGCGCGAGGGCGAGCCTATAGTGATCGACATGGGCGCGCGCCTCAACGGTTATCACTCTGATATGACCCGCACCATCATCCTGGGCGAACCTACCGACAAGTTCCGCGAGATATACAACATCGTGCTCAAGGCGCACCTGGAGGCCGAGCGCGCCGCCAGGGCGGGCATCGCAGGCACAGCGGTCGACAAGGTAGCGCGCGACATAGTCGAGGCCGCCGGTTATGGCGACCTCTTCTCTCACGGCCTGGGGCATGGCGTCGGCCTGGAAGTGCATGAAGGCCCAAGCTTCAGCAAGTTCTCGGAAGATACCATACAGGAAGGGAACGTAATCAGCGTCGAGCCTGGCATTTATATCGAAGGCTGGGGCGGCGTACGCATAGAAGACCTGGTCCTGATCCGCCCCGACGACGCCGAGGTGCTGACGCTGGCGGATAAGCATCTTGAGTATTAGAGTTGTCAGTTGTCGGTTGTCAGTTGTCGGTGGTTAAACTGGTAACTGACAACTGACAACTGACAACTGAACAGGAGAACGACCTATGACCGTAACCACGAGCGAGTTGAGGAAAGGGCTGACCATCCAGATGGATGGTGAGCTATACAAAATCACCGACTGGCAGCATAACAAGCAGGGGCGCGGCAGCGCGCAGGTGCGTCTACAGTTGAAGAGCCTACGCACAGGTAGCAATATCGAGCGCACCTTCCAGGCGGGCGCGAAGTTCGACGACGTGCGTTTGGAGCGCCGTGAGCTTCAGTTCTTGTACGCCGATGGCGACGAATACAATTTCATGGACCCCGAGACCTACGAGCAAACGAGCCTGACTACTCGCCAACTAGGCGACGCCGTGAACTATATGCGGGAAAGTGACAATGTCGATATCCTGATGCACGGCGACGCCTTCGTGGACATCGACCTGCCCGCCGCCGTGGTGCTCAAAGTCACCGAGAGCGATCCTGGCGTGAAGGGCGATACCGCCACGGGCGCGACCAAGCCCGCCAAGCTGGAGACCGGCCTGATGGTCACCGTCCCCCTCTTCGTAAACGAAGGCGACCGGGTAAAAGTAGATACTCGCACAGGGAAATATCTGGAGCGAGCGTAATG
>JBAURA010000337.1:0-11926 GCA_049580985.1 Chloroflexia bacterium | reverse complement strand
CGGCTTCTCTCAGGCGTGGATTTTACACCCACAAACAGGATCTTAGCCCACCGGATTCTTCGCTTCGCTCAGAATGACAACCTCTTCGTTAGTTCGTTTACTGCTACTTCTTCGTTTGTGAACCACTGAGCGAAGCGAAGGATCCCGTCCTCTATCGACCAAGCATTGGTAGCTACCCAAGCAAAAGCCGACCCACTCTCTCCTAACCCTTTTGATAAATAATGTGCAGTTTGCTCCACTTAGCGAAGAATCCCGGCCCTCACGCATGATCTTGCAGGACGAGATCCTTCACTTCGTTCAGCATACAAATCCATCGTTGGTTCGCGCTAACGAGCCTCCGTCCTAACGTCGCACTCTTTTCATACATGATCCAAACGTGAAACATAAAACGTAAGCAATACGCAATACGCAATACGCAATACGCACTAAGTCACTTATCACGTAAGCAAGCGCCTACCGTCCCGGCAGCGGTATAAACCCCAACAGCTTGCGCTTTCGTTTGGGCTGCTCGATCCGATAGAGCGCCCTGGCGGCGAGCCTTCGGGCTTCCGCTTTATCCGACTGGCCCTGGTACTCTTCCTGCACGGCGCGCTCTTTCTCCCAGGTCAGCAGAGCTGTAACTATCGCTGCGGGAGCCGCCAGCGATTGCCACCTGCCCAGCTTGTCCCACTCGGTCTTTGCCCACCTGTAAAGTTGGAGCGGGTTGGCGTTGGGGTACGGCGCGACCGGGTATCCTTTCTCTTTGCTCGCCTTCCTGGCCTGAGACATGGCCTTGCGCGGTGGCAAAGGCAGCCCCTCGTGCTCGCGCAGTATCTTCAGCGCGTTGAAGCGCGATTTGCGTCGTAGCTCGGTGACTTTCTTCTTGTCGGCCATTGTTCCTCCGGAGGTCAGGGGCTAGGGATCAGGGGTCAGCGATTAAGGGATTAAGGGATTGGGGATCAGGTCTTTACGTTTTACGTTTTACGCTCCTATCGTCCATCGTCCATCGTCCATCGTCCATCGTCCACCGTCCTTATGGTCCTTCGATAAACCGCACATCCTCGTATCCAAGGCCCGTAATCAGCGTGCGTAACACATCCTGGGCGTTGTTGGTGGCCTTGGTAAGGATGCCGTCTTCCAGGGCGGTCTTGAGGATCTCCTGCTCGGCGATGCGTCTAATCTCCGTTTCGAGGTTGGGGTCAGGTTCGTTGAATATGCCGGTCTGGCGGTCGTACACGTACGTCTTGTCGTTATCCAGCGTACTGTACAGTATCTCAGGATCGGGAAGCCTGATCGTCACCGTATCGCTTACCACCGTTACGTCGCCCGGTTGCAGCTTGGCGAGGTCCACCCCCGCCGCCACTTCGCCGTGGGCCACCAACAGGATCTTGTCGCTGGTAAACCAGTCGGGCAGCGGTCCGCTGCTCTTGCCGGTCACCACTTTCTCAAGCTCGTAGTGCACCGTTTCCAGCTTGCTGAGGGCGCGCACCCGGTCGATCACGGTGGGCCTGCTCGTATCTATCGTGATCGTGGGCGTGGTGACCAGGCCGAATGACGGTATCAGCCCGCCCAGCTTGCCCAGGCCGTCGAGTCCATTTCTAAGGGTGAAAAATCCCAGCGCCGCGCACGACAGCATCAGCAGCGACAACGTAGCGGCGATAATCGAGCAGGCCGACGGCCCTTTGCGGATCACCGTCACCGGCTGAGGTGTCGAGGCATCCTGCGCCTGAATAGTTCGCTGGCCGGCGCTCACAACCTCCCGCGATTGCTGCGGAATCGGTTCTATGGCGTGGCCTGGCTCCACCACCTGCTGTGCGGCCTCGGCTGGTACGCGGGTATAGAGGGTGCCGCTACGCACCACGGGCCGCTCTACCCGCCACTCGTCAGCATCGGGGCCAGGCGCGCTTCGCGGGCTACTGTCGGGCAAGATGCGCACGGTGTCGGGGCCGTCGTCCCAGTTGCCCCGCCTTGCGCCTTGCCTACCTGTGTCACCTGGTTGGTCGCTATCAGCCATCTCTCATACTCCTGGTGCCGGCTTCACTGGACTCTCTCGCATTGCTCATCTGATTATACCACCCATGCGCTGCCTGGTTGTCGTGTAAAGTTTGTGGGCGCGCAAAATGCTATGTTAGAATTAACCCACGCGCTCATACGACCCATGCCGGTTACGCATTTCGCATACCGGGGAGCGCCGATTGGAGATACGTTTGGCGACGGAAACAAAAAGGGATGATGGGCATCTCGAACCGCTTATACCGCGCGTGAAGGTCACGCCGCAGGAGCGCAACCGTCTCATCCTGGTGTTAATCGCCGCCATAGTGCTCATCTGGCTCATATACCAGTCGTGGGACGCGCTTGGCCCCTTCATCATCGCGCTCGTGCTGGCCTACCTCATGATCCCCCTGGTGGACCGCCTTTCGCGCTACCTACCCCGCGTAGTCGCCATACTGGCGGTGTACGCCGCCTTTATCGGGGTAATATGGGGCTTCTTCGCCTGGGTCACTCCCCTTGTCACCCACCAGGTAAGCGATCTGATAGAGGACATCCCCAGCTACCAACAGCAAATCGAGGCCTGGACCTCGGAGGCCACCCAGTGGTACCAGGGCCTCCCTCTGTCGCCTGACGTGCGCCAGTCAATAGAGGAAGGCCTGCGCAACTCGGTTGATGGTATTGGCGCCGCGGTCCAGGGGGCAGTTGCGGGACTATTTCGCACTGTGTCGCGGGCCATGGGCTTCATCATAGGTCTATTCATCATACCGTTCTGGCTCTTCTACGTGCTGAAGGACAAGGACCGTGGGCTAATCTCCTTCAACAACATGCTGCCTCGCTCGTGGCGTAACGACGTCTGGCGCATCTTCAGGATCATAAACGGCGTCTTCAGTAGCTATATACGCGGCCAGCTGCTGTTGGGTGTCGTGGTCGGCGTGGCCGTCACCATCGGCATGTTTATCGTGGGCGCGCCTTTTCCGATCATCCTGGGCATCATCTCCGGCATAACCGAGATCGTACCCGTGATAGGGCCGGTCCTGGGGGCGATCCCCGGCCTGTTGCTGGCCGCTTTCCACCCGGAGGGGTGGGTGATGGTGCTCAAGGTGCTGGCGGTGTACGTGATAGTGCAGCAACTCGAGAACAACCTGCTCGTTCCAAAGATACAGGGCGACAGCGTCAAGCTCCACCCGTCGATCATCATGATCTCCCTGGTGGTAGGGAGCCAGGTGGCCGGACTCTTCGGCCTGATCGTGGCCGTGCCGGTGGCCGCCATCATGCGCGACATATACTTGTACCTCTATCGGCGGTTCGCGGAAGGTTTCGAGCCACGGCAGGCCGAAGCCAGCGTCCCATCCCGGCAGGACGAGGAATCGCCACCCCACAAGAGCAAAGAAGCACGAGAACTCGATATTGAAGAGAGCATCCCAGGCCTCCAGAGCACCGACGAGCTGATCGACAGCCTGGATGACAGCGGGCGACCGCATGGACAAGAAGTAAAACGTAAAACGTAAAACGTCACTCGCCACTCGCCACTCGTCACTCGTCACTGGTATTGCAACAAGGCTATTGCTTACTGCATACTGATATGGTGCGTGTCACCCACAGCGGGTGACGGCTCGTAACCGGAACAGGATATAAGATTGACCCAGACCAGCAACAACCAATCGCCCTCAAGCCCCCCGAATGGCAAGGCGACTCGACCGAACCACAGGCCTACTCCACAACCAGGCTATTCCCCGCCTCCCACCTACAGGGCACGCCCTCCCTCACCGACCTACAGGGCTAATCCAGGTTCGGGGCCGCAGCACGCCCAGCATATCGATCCGCAAACCGCGCTGCTTCGCGCCCGCTACCGCACCCAGGCACGCCGCACCAGGATGCGCCTCGTCGTGTTCACTGTGGTCGCGATAATGTCGGTGAGTGGGATTGGCATCTATGCTTACCTGTCCAACACTGTCACGGTTCTTACAGACGCCCTAACCAAGATATTCAAGCCGCCTGTCGAGACTCATGTGGACGCGAATGGCACTCCTGTCCCTGTCGTCTATCCCGACTGGGGCACGGAGCCGGTCAACATCCTCTTACTGGGCCTCGACTACCGTCCCGGTGACGAGGATACGCGCGCCGATACTCAGATCGTGGTGCATGTGGACCCGGTATCCAAGAGCGCGGCGATGGTGGCCCTTCCACGCGACATGTGGGTGCCCATCCCCGGCTTTGGCGAGGGGAGGATCAACGCCGCCTACCAGCTTGGCGAAAGCAACCGTGAGACGATAGAGGGTGGTGGGCCGGTGCTTGCCATGTCCACCATAGAGCAGAACCTGGGTATACATATACACTATTACGCCAAAGTGGACTTCACCGGCTTCGAGCAGATCATCGACACCATGGAGGGTCTCACCATCGACGTGCCGCGCCCGCTCGTGGACAACGAGTACCCGCTTGGCGATTACGGTGTGACCCGCCTTTATGTTCCCGCCGGCTTGCAACACATGGACGGGCGCACGGCCCTCGCCTATGCCCGCTCGAGGCACGCCGACAGCGACCTGGGGCGCAACTCTCGGCAGCAGCAGGTCTTGCTGGCGATCAGGGAGCAGGGTCTCAACCTGAACCTCATCACCAAGCTGAACGAACTGGCGGGTGAGCTGTCCGACGCGGTAGAGACCAACCTGACGGTGAGCCAGGTTGGCTCGCTCGCCCAACTGGGGAAGGAATTCGACCAGAACTCTATCCAGACCGTCACGATTACCGCCGACATGGTCACGGAAACGATTCTGGATAACGGCGCGGATGTGCTCATCCCCAATTGGGATGTGATTCGCCCTCTCGTCTCCCAGGCGTTCGCGGATCCGAGGCTGGCTAAAGAGGCGGCGCGCATCTCGGTGCAGAATGGGACGGAGACCGGCGGCATCGGTAAGAAGGTATACGACCAGCTGGTAGCCGAGGGCTTCTTCGTGCCCGACCTCCGCTCGGTACCGGGTGAAGCACAGGGCACCCACCCGGTAACTACCATCACCGACTACACCGGCGGCCAGAAGCCCCGCACGCTAGAAGCTCTATGCAATACCCTGGAGATCGACTGCTCCCAGGTGAAGCAGGGCGACCCAACCACGGCCCCAGTAGCCCAAACCGACGGCTTACCCGTGGACATAATGGTGATAGCGGGGGACGATAAGATACAGTGATGCTACGTACTGCGTATTGCGTACTGCGTACTGCGTATTGCGTACTGCGTACTGCGTATTGCGTACTGCGTATTGAACATTACAAGATAGTGCCTAATTGATAGCAATACGCAATACGCAGTACGCAGTACAATTGTGCATATGACCATGACACTCCTTGCCAGTGATAAAGAGGTTTCGGGCGTTGCGGAGGGCCTGCCGCTTGCCGAATGGCGCATGATCGTCGACTACGACATGCCCGGCAATTACCTCATGGCGCTGGACGAAGCGCTGCTCGAATCGGTGATAGCGGGCGCGCCGCCCGTGGTGCGCTTCTATACCTGGCAGCCTGCTACCCTCTCCCTCGGCGTCAACCAGGCATTGCACGAGATCGACCGTCAGGAATGCGAGCAGCGCAAGTTCATGTTGGTGCGCCGCCTGACGGGTGGCCGGGCGGTCCTGCACCAGCATGAATTGACCTACTCGGTCATCGCCCGCGAGCATGACCCGCGCGTGTCGGGCGGCGTGATCGAGTCGTACCGCAAGATCAGCGCGGCGTTGGTCGATGGCCTGCACGCGCTGGGCCTGGATGTGTCGCTGGCCGCTCCCAGCAAGGCCATGTTCCGCGCTATGGCCGCCGCCCGGCGCTCGAACGAAGAGTTGCCGGATAGCCAAGATTCCGAAGAGAGCGTGGAGAGCGCGGGCAGCCACGGGGCCGTCTGCTTCGACGCGGCCTCTGCTTACGAAGTGACCGTGGGTGGGCGCAAATTGGTGGGGAGCGCCCAGGCCCGCCGTGGGGGCGCGATCCTCCAGCACGGCTCGATCCTGCTCGACATCGATTGGGATGCCTGGGTATCCGTTTTCGCCTACGCAACCCCCGCTGGCAAAGAGCGCGCTTACTCCAAGCTACCCACCCGCATGACCTCTCTGCGCCAGGAACTAGGCAGGCCGGTCAGCGCGCAAGAGGTCCAGGCCGCACTCTCCACCAGCTTTGAGCGCACCATGAACATCAGCCTATTGCCCGCCAACTTGAGTAGCCATGAACAATTAGAAACTACCCGTCTCGCAAAGGATAAGTACGGCACAGAGGATTGGCTAACGAAGATTTGAGTAGATTCTATCGTCCATCGTCCATCGTCCCTACGCATGACGCATGACTGTCCACCGTCCACCGTCTACCGTCCACCGTCAATAACATAGAGTGAGGATAAATAGCACATGCCAGATAACAACACAGAGTATGATATAGCCGTCATCGGCGCGGGGCCGGGGGGTTACGTGTCCGCCCTGTACGGCGCGCTCAAAGGCGCTCGCATCGCCATCATCGAGAAGGACAAGCGGCTCGGGGGTACGTGCCTCCTGCGGGGTTGCATACCCTCCAAGGCGATGGTCAAGACCGCCGAATTGATGCTCCAAATGCGCCACCCGGACAAATACGGCCTCAGCCTGAACGGCTCGGTCGGCATAGACTGGGAGCGCACGGTGGCCCGCAAAGACAAGGTGGTGGATGGGCTGACCAACGGCCTCAACGGCCTGATGAAGGCGCGCAAGGTGGACGTTATCACCGGGCATGGCACGATAATCAACCCGAATACGGTCATGGTCGACGGGCGAGAGGTGCGCACGCGCCACATCATCATCGCCACAGGCTCCGGCACTATGCTCCCGACCGATGTGCCCGGTGGCAGCTTGCCCGGCGTGATCACCTCCGACGAGATACTGGACGCGGACCTGACGATGAAGGCGCTCCCCGCGATGCCCGAAAGCGTGATCATCGTAGGCGGCGGCATCGTGGGGATGGAGTTCGCGTCAATCTTCAATGCCTACGGGTGCAAGGTGACCGTGGTAGTTAGCTCGCCCCGCGTGTTGCGCTTGGTGGACGAGGAGATCGCCCGCCGCTTCACGACCATAGCCAAGAACCAGGGGATCGAGATCGTGACGCGCACCGACGTGGTGCAGATTGCCGAGGGCGAAGGCGGCAAGGGCCTCAAAGTCACCATCAAGAACGCCGACTCTGGCGCGGAAGAGGTGCGCCCGGTGAGCCACCTGATCTACGCGAAGGGACGCTACCCCTACACCAACAACCTGGGGCTTGAGAGCATCGGCCTTGAGACGAAGCGCGGCAGCATCATCGTGGACGAGCGGATGATGACCTCAGTCGAAGGTGTGTACGCCATCGGGGACGTGGTCCCAGGCCCGATGCTCGCGCACGTGGCGTCGTGGGAGGGCGAGATCGCGGTGGACAACATCACCGGGCATTACCGGGCCGCCGACTACGGGGCCGTGCCGGACGTGATCTTCACGATACCGGAGATAGCGTCGGTGGGCATGCAGGAGAGCGAGGCGAAGGAGCGCGGCATCCCGGTGAAGGTGACCAAGTTCCCGTTCGCGGCCCTGGGCCGGGCCCAGGCGATCGGCGAGCCTGACGGCTTGGTGAAGATGGTGTGCGACCCCGGCTCCGGCGTCATCCTGGGTATGCAGATCATGGGCGCGCACGCCTCCGATGTGATAGCCGAGTGCACGCTGGCGGTCCAGCAGGGGATCACCGCCGAGGAGCTGGCCCACACGATCCACGCCCACCCCACCATGCCCGAAGCCGTCCAGGAGACCGCCTTCGCGCAAATCCTCGGCTCGCCCGTCCACGCGAACAGGTAGCCGAAATTCACCGCAGAGGACGTAGAGAGCCATAGGTCATTTGGGATTGGAACCACAGAGACACAGAGGCACAGAGATTCATAAGGTTCTCTGTGCCTCTGTGTCTCTGTGGTGAATAAGAGGGGCGTAATGACTTCTACACAGGTTGATGTCGCGGTGGTTGGCGGGGGCATCATGGGCATGTCTGCCGCTTATGCGTTGCTTGCGCGCGGGGTGAAGCGGGTGCTGATTCTGGAGAGGCATGCGGTCGGCCACGACCGGGCGGCCTCCACCGATTGGTCGAAAGCGATAAGGTATGAGTACGCGGACGACGAATTGTATGCGCGGATGGTGGGGCGGTCCATCGAGTTGTGGCGGGCGCTAGAGGCGCGAACTGGGGCCGGCCTGTACGTCAACTGCGGGGTAACGTGCTGGGGCCGGGGCGATCTCGACTTGATCCACGCGCGCCGCTCCTACCTGACCGTCAGCAAGATGGGCATCCCGATCAGGGAGGTCAGCCCGGACGAGCTGTGCCGGCTCTATCCCCAGTTCGCGCGGGCCGACATCAGCTACGCTACGGTTAACCCCGAAGGGGGGTTCCTGCGCTCCGGCGATTGCGTGCGCGCCACCGAACGCCTGCTACGCTCGTTGGGCGGCGAGATACGCGAAGCAAGTGAGGTGGTGGGCATGCACGCCGGCGACGGCGGTGTAACACTTCATCTCGCGGGCGGCGATACCGTGAAAGCGGGCCGTGCCGTCCTGACGCCGGGGGCATGGGGCGCGAAGCTCTTCCCGCGGTTGGGATTGCCGCTCAAACTGACGGCCAACCGCCAGCAGGTGGTGTACATGGAGGGCCTGGGACAGGAGTTCGCGCCGGGGCCATTCCCCGTTTACCTCAACCTGGACCACGACTTCTACGGCTTTCCACTGGACGCCAACGGCCTCCTGAAGACCTCTTTACACATGCCTGGGCCGGTGATCGACCCTGAGGAGGTGCAGACGCCCGATCCCCGGTTCGAGGCGATTATCCTCGATTTCCTGCGCACATATATCCCGCGCGCCGCGCTGGGCCGTCTGCGCATGTCGCGCATGTGCATGTATGCTATGACCCCGGACGAGGACTTTATTCTCGACCGCTTCCCAGGCACGTCTAACGTGGTGCTGGGCGCGGGCTTCTCCGGCCACGGGTTCAAGTTTGGGCCTTTGATTGGCGAGTTGCTGGCGGACCTCCTTTTGGGCAATAAGCCTGAGTTCCCTATGGCGCGGTTTGGCCTTGGGCGCTACAACCCTGCGTGAGCAGGAAAGCGCTCGTCTAATAACACCTTTCAAAATCACTTTAGGGGCCGGGCATGCCCCGCCCTGCTCATGCGAGATTCACGTTTTGAAATGCGTACTAAGTCATATGCCTGTTATCCGCCTGCGAACCATGATAGCTGCTCCTATCGAAAGCTGCTTCGATGCTGCTCGTAACATCGATCTTCACGTAGGATCGACCGCCAGGACAAAGGAAAAGGCAGTGGGCGGAGTCACCGTCGGGCTTATCGGCCCAGGCGAGATAGTCACGTGGGAGGCCGTGCACCTGGGCATTAAGCAACGGCTAACCACGCGCATTACCGAATACCAAAGGCCCTACCTTTTTACCGATGTGATGGTGCGAGGGGCCTTTCATTCCTTCACCCACACCCACGAATTTCGGCCAGCCGGCCAGGGCACCCTGATGATAGACACCTTCACCTATGAGTCTCCGCTCGGCTTCCTGGGCCGCCTCGTGGATAACCTCTTCCTGGAACGATACATGAAGAGGTTCCTGCGCGAGCGGGCTTTGTATCTGAAGCGCGCCACCGAAGCTCATAACCTGCTCGCCGGTCCCTGATTCCTGCAACACAAAACGCGATTCTTGCGTATAATATAGTGGAGCGTACCGGACGGCGGGACGTTCTGATAACGTACCTGAAATTTAGATGTTAGCGCATAGGAGTATGAAATGATTTTTGACCCGAAATACCTTCTGTTTGTTATGTTGCCCACGATGGCGCTGGCTTTCTTCGCCCAGTGGTGGGTGCGTAGCGCATTCAAGCAAGCGGCGGAGATACCTAACAAGCAACGAGTGACTGGCGCGCAAGCCGCCCGCTACATCCTCGACAGGTCGGGACTCGCGTCAATGCGCGTCGAGCCTACGCAGCCTCACGGGACCGGCCTCAATAGTGGAGCCAGCCCCGATCTTGACGACCATTACGACCCCAGGGAGAAAGTGCTGCGCCTCTCGCCCAGCGTATACAGCCAGCCGTCGATAGCAGCTGTGGCCGTGGCGGCGCACGAAGCGGGACACGCCATACAGGATGCCGAGGGTTACACGCTGATGAAGGCGCGGACGGCCCTGGTGCCGGCGGCCAACCTCGGCTCGAACTTCGGCATCTTCATCGTCATTATCGGCTTCGTGATAGGCTCGATCCAGATAGCCTGGCTGGGCGTGGCCGCCTTCTCGCTCGGCGTGCTGTTCGCTCTCCTCACCCTCCCCGTCGAGCTTAACGCCAGCTCCCGCGCCTTGAACCTCCTGACCACCTCGGGCCTGGTAGATAGCCAGGAGTTGCCCCAGGCCAAGACGGTCCTGCGCGCCGCCGCGTTCACCTACGTGGCCGGCCTTGCCGCCGCCCTGCTCAACCTGCTCTACTGGGTGAGCCTGGTGATGGGCATGGGCCGCAGCCGCGACTAATGCGCATAAATCAAAGAGGTATGAAAAAGGGAGCCGACGGCTCCCTTTTTCATACATGCATATTAGGGTAAAATAGTCTCGGCACATAAATTGCTCCACTAATGGCAACACCCTAGGAGGGCTAAAACGCATGGACGATACCTATAACGAGTTCGAAGGGACCGATCTTGATCCTTCGGTCGATTACGATTGGGAAGATGACGAGGGCAACGACCTGCTGCCGATAATAGGCGCATCGGCGGCGGTAGCCGTGGTCGCTGGGGGCCTGCTGGTGCTGGCCGGGCGCAGGCGCAACCCCACGCCCCAGGAGCGGGTGGAGGATGTGATTGAAGAGGTGCAGAAGCGCGGCAAGAAAGGCGCTAAAGTGGTGGCCCACGCTATCGAAGACGCTCACCTCGGAGACTTGCTATCCGACGCGGTAGACAAGGCCCGCGACCTGTCAGGCTCTGCGGTGGAAGCCGTGCAGGACGCCAGGCTTAACGATCTGCTCGATGACGCCCTGGCTCGCACCCGCAAGGCCGCCACGCGCCTGGATATCATGGAGACGGTGGGTGACGTAACGAAGGACACCCGCAAAGGCCTGCGCAAGCAACTGAAGAAGGCCCGCCACAACCTGGAAGACCTGCACCTGGACGCTGTTGCCGGCGATGCCGTGAAGAAAGCGCGACATGCCGCCGATGGCATCGACGTAGGTGATACCGTGAGCGCGCTCCGCAAGCGCGCCGAGGGCGCGGTAGACAGCGTGCGCGACCTCGACTTGAGTGGTGGTAACGCGAGCAGCATATTGGATACCGTCAAGGAAAAACTCGCCGAGGCATTCGACGCCGTGCGCGACGACCTCGCACCGAAGGCCCTGGACGCGGTGCAGCACGCAGCCGAAACGGTGGGGCATACGGTGCGCGAGGATGTGCTCCCTGCCGCCCAGGAGGTCGCCGAGCACGTGCGCGACGACGTGCTCCCCGACGTGGGTGAGCGCGTTTCGCACATGGTAGAGGATGCCGAGCTTGACAAGAAGGCGCGCAAGCTTGCCTCCTCAGCCAGGTCGGGGGCGGGGTCGCTGGGCGAATTGGGTCGCACGCTGGCGATGGCGGTGTTGCACAAGGTGATGGATGAAGCGCTACCGGAGGCGAAGAAAGCGGGTAGGAAGGCCGCGCAGACCGCCCGCGACGAAGTAGGCCCGGCAGCAGCGCATATGTTGAAGGACGACGTGCTACCCAGGATGGAGGACGCCGCTACTTATACCCGCCACCGCGCGGCCGACGCAGCCACCTTCGCCCGGCACCGGGCAGGTGAGGTAGCTTCGCAGGCCCCGGATGTGCTGGGCGACCTGCTGAAGATGGCCCGCGAGCGCGTGGACGAGGTCCTGAACAAGGCCGAGCCTGTGGCCTCCGATGCGGTAGAAGCGACTAAGGCGCGCTTGATGGACATGGCCGGGTCGGCCAGGAAC
>JBAURA010000336.1:0-3026 GCA_049580985.1 Chloroflexia bacterium | reverse complement strand
CAGGGCACCCACAAGGGGTGCCCCTACGACTCATCGTCCGTTTGCCAGGCGTCCTTACTTATAGCTCGAAAGAACCTCCAGATGACGCAGCGCGTCCGGCTCCCCTAGCTCACCGAGGAGACCCGCAAAATCCAGCGGCTCGCGGCTGAAAGAGAGCTTGCCGTCCCATTGGGGCCACTCCTCCTTTGCCCGATCCCAGGCCAGCTCAATACCGTTGAAGTCGGGATCGTGCAGGTATATAGCCTCGTGGGTGCCATGATCGGACGCGCCATCGATGCCCCAGCCGGAGTCCATCAGCTTGAGGAGAGCGACGGCCAGGTCGCGGCGTTCCGGGTAGTTGATAGCGAAGTGATACAGGCCCGTGGTACCGGGAGGGGGCGGCTGCCCACCCGCGCTCTCCCAGGTATTGAGGCCGATGTGATGGTGGTATCCACCCGCCGACAGGAAGGCCGCAGTGCCGAAGTTGAAAAGCAGGTCGAAGCCCATGATGTCGCTATAGAACGAGACCGCGCGCTCGATATCTGCTACCTTGAGGTGTACGTGCCCAATGCGAGTCTCCGCTGGGAGAGATGTGTTTGCCATCTTTTTATGCCTCCGATTAATATAGCGTATTTGCGTTAGCTGCTCCACGTCCATTAAGAAAATAACTCTATCGCCAAGTCCGACATCGGTTCCGCTTCGCGCACCTCCGGCATACGTGCGCCGAGCGCATCTCGCGCCGCGTGGATCACCTTCACGGCGGGCGGATTATGCAACGGGGCCAGGTCGCTCAAATCCGCGAGGGCGGCAACCACCCTGTCGTCCAGCAAGGTGGGCGCTACGAAGCGGTCGCCACCGTACACGACACGATGCCCTACCGCCTCTATCTCGCCCGTATAGAGCGAGCGCAATGCGTCCAGGGCTTCCCCCACGGCCTGCCCGTAGGTTACTGCTTCCACCGCCGTCTCGACGCGGTCCCCACCATCGAGAGCGAGCGTAGCCCCATCAGTGCCGATGCAGTCAATGACACCGTGCGCCAGGCGCACGACAGAGGCCGAGCTTTCCCCAGGCCCAACCTCTAGTAGATCAAACTTCAGCGTAGAACTTCCGCTATTCAGGACAAGCACTTGCAAAGACGCGCCTCGGACATGACTTGGCCGCGCACGTCGTTGGGCAACCTGGAAGTTATTGTAACCGTGGAAAAGGGGTATTGTCTAGCGGTAGAGCCATGAAGTAAAACCTAACCTCACATGGAAGTTCCTTAAGTGTGAGGTTAGGTTTCGAGATATGCACAAGCAGGACTTGGTCCGGGGGAACTTCACTTCCCATGGAACTTCCTTAAGTGGGAAATGAAGTTTGTGCCAGTTCATCAAGCATCATTTGCGTTTTACGCCCCTGGCCCCTGACCCCTGATCTCCGGCCCCTTATGATATACTGATGCCCGGAGGAACGCTTGCGTGAAAACGGCCAACTTTGTGCTAAGGAACAGGTACCAGGATTCGGTCACGCTTATGCAAGTGGCGGTGGGGCTGCGCGAAAGCGACGGGATCGAGGATGCAGCCTTGATGATGGGCACAGACCCCAACAAAGAGATGCTGGCCGAAGCCGGTCTCCTGGCCGAAGAGGGCCGGAGCGCGGGTCCGAACGACCTGATCGTGGCTGTGCGTGGAAGTGATGAAGCCGTCCAGCAAGCTGCCGGGCGCGTGGAAGAGATGCTACGCTCCCAGACCGCCTCCACCGGCGGCAGCCAAGCGAGCGTGCGCACTCCGCACTCCCTCGCCTCCGGCCTCGTGGCCTTCCCTGAAGCTAACCTGGTACTTATCTCTACGCCGGGCATCTATGCCGCGACCGAGGCGCAGAAAGCCCTGGCCGCAGGGCGGCACGTGATGATCTTCAGCGATAACGTAGCCGTCGAAGACGAAATCATGCTGAAGCAGGTGGCAAGCGAGCGCGGCCTGCTCTTGATGGGGCCAGACTGTGGCACGAGCATGATTGGAGGCATGCCCCTCGGATTCGCCAATGCCGTGCGTCGTGGGCCTGTGGGCGTGGTAGGGGCGTCGGGCACCGGTATGCAGGAGATAACGTCCCTTATCGACCGTTACGGAGGCGGTATAGCGCACGCCATCGGCACCGGCAGCCGCGACCTGTCGGCCCGTGTTGGCGCACTCACCGCCCTGGCGAGCCTCGCCGCCTTACGCGACGACCCCTCCACCAAAGTGATCGTGCTGGTGTCCAAGCCGCCGGACCCTGCCGTAGCCGAACGGGTCATCAGCGCCGCCAGTGAAGCGGACAAGCCCGTGGTAGTCTGCTTCCTCGGCCTGGATACCGCGAAGACCGGCTATGCCGCCTCAAATATCACCTTCACGAGCACGCTCGAAGATGCAGCCAGGCAAGCCGTTCGCCTTCTATCCGGCGGCATTCCGCCACGCGAGGATGCGCCCAATATGCGAGCAGTGGAACAAGCACGCAACGAGCTAAAGCCGTCCCAGCGCTACGTGCGCGGCCTCTTCTCCGGCGGCACCTTCTGCTACGAAGCCATGCTCCTACTCCAGCCCCTCCTCGGCCCCATCTATTCCAACACGCCCCTCCAGTTCGACTACAAAGTTAAAATGCGCAATACGCAATACGCAATACGCAATCGCCACGTTTGTCTCGACATGGGCGCGGACGAGTTTACGGTTGGACGCCCGCACCCTATGATCGATATGACGCAGCGCGCCGAAAGGCTCCAGGTCGAAGCAAACGACCCTGAGACGGCGGTGCTCCTCCTGGATGTAGTGCTGGGCTACGGCGCACACCCCGACCCGGCGGGAGCGCTCACAGCCGCGATCCGCGAAGCCAAAGCCAGGGCACGTGATGCAGGGCGCACGTTGCCCGTGGTTGTATCTATCTGCGGCACAGATCGAGATCTTCAGGGATATGTCGCGCAAAAGGAATTGCTAGAGACCGTGGGGGCCATAGTCGCGGGGAGCAACGCCGAAGCAGCCCGCCTGGCCGGGGCAATCGCGCAACAGACTTTAGATAATTCATAGTGGTAAGTTTCAAGC
>JBAURA010000335.1:0-5909 GCA_049580985.1 Chloroflexia bacterium | reverse complement strand
GTTGGTGCCGGTGTCGCCGTCGGGCACGGGGAAGACGTTGAGCGCGTTGATCGCCTCCAGGTTGCGCGCCAGCCAGACGGTACCGGCGGTCAGCGCGCGCTTGAAGTCCTGCCCACCCCACGGCTCGCCCGGCCCGGTAGGTACGTGCTTGTGCTGGGCGGGGGTCTCCTCGTCATCGCCTTGTTTGATGTTTGCTTGCTGGGCGGTGCTCATAATCCCCTTCAGGGAATTACGAATTACGAATTACGAATTACGAATTACGATTTGCACACGTAATTCGTAATTCGTAATTCGTAATTACTTGCTCACTCTTATGCCTTGCACGGTTACATTCACCTGCACGACTTCCACGCCGAGGGAGGATTCGAGGGCGAACTTGACGTTGCTCATGATGTTGCGAGCCACTTCGGATATGCGCGTGCCGTACTCGATGACTACGAAGAGGTTGACGACGACGCGACCCTCCTGGAAGGAGACCTCGACGCCCTTGGATAGCTCGTCTCTGCGGAGGAGCTCGGCCCAGCCGGGGCGGGCGTGCTTGGAGGCGAGGCCGACCACGCCATAGGAGCGCTGCGCGGCACGCGAGGCCAGGTGTGAGATCGCCTTAGGGGATACCTCTATCTTGCCCCCGGCGTCGCTCGTAGCCTCGGATTCGCGCTTGTTGGGCGCGCTGACGCGCTCGGCGGCGGATTGGGGGTTGCGGCTCTCTTTGCGAGACTGGCCTGCCTGCTCGCTCGCGCCGTTCAGCGATATACCTTGCAGGCCGAGGTTTGGCCCGTCTTTGCGGTTCCTGGAAACCATGGTGACACCTTGCCAAAAAGTTGGTTATGTGGTAAGATCATTCTCTGTGCGGCAAAGAGCGCACTTATTTTGATAACTATAATCGAAATACCTGATTTCGTAAAGGGCAGTTGTCGGTTGCCGGTTGTCGGTAGCTGAGAAACGAAACTGACAACTGATAACCGACAACTGACAACTGACAACTGAGAGGTAAAGAGAGATGGCGGTACAGTGTGAGGTGTGCGGGAAGAGGCCGGAGTATGGGCACAATGTGAGCCATGCGAAGAACCACACTCCGCGCCGGTGGGTCCCCAATATCCAGGTGAAGAACGTGCTGGTGGGCGGCGAGATGGTCCGCCTGAAGATCTGCACGCGCTGCCTACGCACGCTCAGCAAGTCCGAGCGCGTCGGCTAGTATTTACTCTGCTTATACACCAATCGGGCGCATCATGCGCCCGATTGGTGTTTTCTATTTAGGCGATTATATACTTGACGAACCAGTTATTCCGCAAGACCTGTTTTTGCCGAAGATGAACGGAGATAAACGAGGATGAAACGTTTTTTATCTCTGTTCATCCCCGTTTATCGTTGGTGAATTCGTCTTTCGTCTCGTTTGTTTTTCAAATATGTAATTACCTTTCCAAAAATAGCAAGAAAAGTCAAGAAGCGCCTCTGTGTTTGTTGTATAGTCATGCCAAGAGGCAGAATGATCTTCAAAACCAATCAAAAATACGAGCAGGCGCTGCTCTCGACCCTTCTTTATATCCAGACTCACCTTGAACAGGATTTAAGCCTGGGTGTGCTGGCAGAACGTGTCGGGTTTTCCGCTTTTCACTTTCACCGCATATTTCGCGAGACTATCGGCGAAGCCGTAAAGGAATATATCCGCCGGCTGCGGATCGAAAGAGGCGCATATCGCCTGAAGATCAGTGAACAGACGATCCTGCAGATTGCGCTGGATGCCGGTTTCAAGACGCATGAATCCTTCACACGCGCATTCGAGAGGCAGTTTGGTATTACGCCGAGTGAGTTCCGCGGTAATTTCCTGCGCATATCGCGTGAACACAAAAAACATGTGCAGCCCAAATATATTTCTGATTACAACATGCAGGATGAATCGGGTTTGCTCCCGAACCGTTCCACCTCTGCGCAAGTCCGCGTGGAACAGGTGCGTTCGATCATCGTCGCTTTTGTCCGTCATGTCGGCCCGTATGACAAGCTGCTGGAAAAAGGCTCGCCCATGTCCTTGCTCTGGAATGAGTTATTCCACTGGGGGAATGAAAATAAATTGATCAACGCCGCTTCGCTGTTAATCGGCCTGCCCCAGGACGACCCGTCGGTCACACCCCCTGAAAAGCAACGCTTTGATGTGTGCGTACAGATCCCCGAATTCCGCAACCCCTCGGGCCACATTGGCTGCCAGACGATTTCGGCGGGGATCTTTGGGGTGGGCAGGCATTACGGTTCTTTCGATAATCTGGCAGAGACGTACACGCACGTGTATGACTCGCTGGTCACCACGGGCAAATACCGGCTCCGAGGACAAATGCCTTTCGAAGTGTACAGTTATTCGCATGTCAAGGACGACATCCGCATCCATTTTACGGATGTTTATCTGGCTATCGAGCCGACCGACCCGGAAAAACAAAGCAAGGAAGGTTAACTCTATCAAGGTTAACTTTATCAAGGAGAATAAAATGTCTGGATTTGAAATGAGTGAATGGATCGCCTGCCCGCCGAAGCGCGTTTTCGAGTTTATTACTGATTCGAACAACGCCCCCAAAATTGTCCCCTCGGTAAAAAGCTCGGTCAAGCTGACGGAAGGGCCTCCGAAGGTGGGCACCCGCTACCGCGAGACCCGCTTGATGGGCGGCAAAGAACAGCATGCCGAGTTGGAAGTGAGCGAATACGCCGAACCCGAGCGATACGCCATGCGAAACGTGACCGATGATATCGAAACGGTCTACCGGTACAAATTACATCCTGAAAGGGACGGCACGCGCATTGACCTGGTTTGCGAAATCAAAGCCGCGGGGATCAAGAAGCTAATGCTTCCCCTGGTCGCATTCATTTTGAAAAAGGAGGACGGAGCGCATTTGCAAAGGTTGAAGCAGGTCTTGGAAGAACAGACGGTATAAGAAGGCTATTCATATTTTACATCCCTCTGGGTTTGCGAAAGGGATAATCGCCTCTATTTAAGGCGACATGACTTCACTTCGGACTTAAGGATTTTCCATCCGAGGTGAAGTTGCATAGCCCTTAAGGGAGCCGCGCCCTGGAGAAAATGTAGCTGAGAATCTGATCTGCTTATGGAACTGCTTTAAGTAAGCAGATCAGACTCTGGTGCGTGCAAACCTAACCTCACATGGAAATTCCTTAAGTGTGAGGTTAGGTTGTAGGGGTAAGGTTTCTCTACTTCGCGTTCTTCACATGCTCGTTGATGAAGGAGAGGAACTGCGTGGCGACCCCTCCGCGCCAGGCTACGTCGCTGAAGAGGTGGTTTTCGCCCTTTGGCGAGACGAAGGTGACGTTAATGCCCGCTTCTTTCATTAGCGTGTTAGTGCGCTCGGACCACGAGTAGGGTGTGTTGGTGTCGCCGGTGCCGTGGAAGAGGAGCACCGGCCCCTTGGTGACGGCCTCCTTGAAGTGGGGGCCGACCGATAAGCCCTGGTAGAAAGCCGGGTTGTCTTCGGGCCAGCCATGCCGCTCGCGCACGTCGTTCGATTGTTCGGTGCGCGGGCGCGTCCAGCGGTTGAAGTTGTCCGCGTAGTCGGGGGAGGTGGGCGCGAAGAGCACGAACGCCTTGATGTCAGGCATGCGTTGCGAGACGAGGGCCATCATGCTTACCTGCCCGCCGTTGGAGTGCCCCCAGTAGCCGATGCGCTGCTTGTCCAGGTATGGCAGGTTGGAGCGCTTGACGGCGTCCACCAGGTTGAGCGAGTCGTCGGCCCACCCGAAGGCGGTCAGGTTCTGCGAAGCGTTCTCGTCGTCGTCCGAACCTGCGTAGTTGCGGAAGTCGGGATGGATGGCGACGAAGCCGTTGGAGGCCACGAAAGGCGACTCGCGCCGCGAGTCCATGCCCGTCACATACTCCTCGATGGGTATGAAGCCGTGGTTCATGATCATCACCGGGAAGCGGCCGTCTCCATTGGGCTTGTACATCTGGCCGGTGATGAGGAGGTTGCCACTCCTGTAGGTGATGGCGTACTGGGTGTAAGCGCCGGTGGTGGCGACCGTGCGCACCACTTTGAGGTCGCCTCCCCAGCGCGTCATTTGCTGCAAGGCATCGATCGACACCGGGTAGGGCTGCGGCGCGGGAGGTGAGGTGCTGCCGTAGGTGCGCGCGTAGAACTCGCGGCCCAGCAAGCCAAGCTGGATTTCGTTCGCCGTGCCCTTGGCTTCCGGGTGGTATTCCAGGCGGTTGCGCTCGAAGTACTGCACCTGGTAGGTCTTGCCGTCGGTGGCGCTCTTCTCGTTGAACGGCTCGGAGATAGGATAGCCGAAGACGGGGAGGCCACCGTTCCGCTGCCAGTAGGCGTTGAAAGGCTCGGAGAGCGTATGCCCGGTCTGCGGGAAGAAGGTCACGCCGGAGCGAGCAGACACGCGCTTGAAAGCTGCGTCGGTCCTGCCTGCCGCCAGGGAGTTGCCCAGGAGGCTGAGCAGCACTTCGTTGGGTGTGTCGCGGTGCTCAGGGTGCAGCTCGAAGCGGGCGCGCTCGGTATACTGGACTGTGCGGCCATCCTCTGTTAGCTCGCCGGTGAGCGGGTAGCCGAACTGGGCCACGCCACCCTTCGCCTGCCAGAAGCCGAGGAAGACGCCGTGCATGCACATGTCAGTCTCGTCGAAGCATTTCTCGCCGCCCGTGAGGCGCACGGCGGGCTTGGGCGTAGCGGCGGCTTTCGCCGTCATCAAGGGAAGGACAAGGGTCAGCAGCAGGGTAGAGAGCACGAGAACCAGCACCCGTGTTCTCGGGGATTGTGTGGGCATATATTAGCCTTTCGTATGGGTATTTGCGATCCGCGCGGGGTTATGGTAAGGGCAGTCCTATTATACGAGATATGGTTACCGTGCGGCTTGCGCGTTCGAGTAGCTGTTGCTTTGGTTACCGGGGGCAGGCTAATGCCTTAATCAACCCTTAATCATTCTTTCCCTCTCCTTTAATGCTGGGAGCCTACAATGAGGCAAAGGGCTATGCGGCCTAGGACTGAATCGTGATAAAAATAGAAAGAGGATATACAAAATGACATCAAGGAAAAAAGCCGGAAAATTCAGCAAGAAGCTAAGTCATATCATGCTACAGAGCGCACTGGTCATGATTGCTATGGTGAGCCTGGCGGCCTGTGGAGGCGCGGCGGCCACACCTACAACCGCCCCTGCGCCACCAACCGCCACGACTGAGGCAATAGGAATGCCTGAACCTGAGGCGACTCCCACAGCCGTCATGGAATCGATGGACGACATGGCAGGCATGGAGGAAGCTACACCGATCACAGTAGCCACGGAGGGCGCGGCAACTGACAGTCAAGTGGAACCGACAGCAACGATTGCCGCGCCGGAGGACAGCAGCAATACCGGCGCTACACAGATCAACGCAATCTTAAAAGAGTGGGCCATCGATATGGATCAGATCGAAGTGCCTGCGGGCACGGTAACGTTCGTAGTTACCAATGAGGGTCGGATGCAGCATAACCTCACTGTGTTGGACAGCAACGGCGCAAAGCTGGGTGCGACGCCCAACTTCTCAGGGAGCGCTAGCGCGCAAACGTTTGAGGTGACGCTCGAACCCGGCACGTACACGATAGTGTGCAGCCTGCCGGGGCATGCGCAGAGGGGCCAGCAGACGGAACTGGTGGTGAAATAGAAGCCGGCTCACGTTCGTAGGTAACAAGTAACAAAACCCCTGTAAGCTGAGCAGCTTACAGGGTCTTAATTCGGAAGATGGTGCGCGGGAAGGGATTTGAACCCTTACGCCCTCTCGGGCACTAGCTCCTAAGGCTAGCGCGTCTGCCGTTTCGCCACCCGCGCGGATGGGTTATGCTAATATTATACATGGCCCAGTCGCGAGCGGCAACACTGCTAAGAGTTCAGAGTTAGGGTAGAGAGAATCGTTCGTAGGGGCACCCCTTGTG
>JBAURA010000334.1:0-4206 GCA_049580985.1 Chloroflexia bacterium | reverse complement strand
CGCTCCTACGAGACGAGCTATACCTTCTCCACCGACGAGATCCTTCCGAGCGATCAGACGTACATCCGCGTGATGGCAAGCGACGGCTTCGATACATCTCATGCTGACGTGGGGCCGCTCGTCGTGCTGGAACAGCCCAATTCGCCCGCACCGCCTCCCCTTCCTCCCGGCGGCGAGACGGTGGCCGGACCGGGCACTACTGTGACTCCCGCCGTCGCTCCCGATTCGAGTTTGCTGTACATCATCGGTGGAGGGGCGTTGCTTGTCATAGCGGCGTCTATTGGGGTGTTCGCCGTGATGGGCGCGGGGAGGCGGAGGAGGTTGGCCGCGCAGACGGCACTGCCTCCTTATGGGGTTCCGCCTTATCCGAACGCTCCGCAGTATCCCCCACAGTACTCGCCCCAGCAGATGCCACCTTACCAGGGTTATGCGCAGGTGCCTGCTCAGCCGTTGCCACGACGTGGTAGCAGAGCGCCTCTGATCCTACTTCTGTTGCTTGTGATGGTTGGTGGGGTTGTGGCGGCAGGATTCTTCTTCCTAGGTTGGAAGCTGCCCGCAATCGGCGGTAACTCTTCCTCGTCAAATGGCGGAATTACGCCGCCTACGGTCATAACGGGAGGTCTGGATACCAGGCGGTACCAACTGTCGCTGGACGATCTGCCTGTGGGTGAGCCGATCATCAACGATGCTATAGAAGGATCAAATGGGCTGGTTGGGTATCTACGCCTGGAGGCACGGCCATATGAGGACACTGACGGGGATGGAGTAAGCAGGCAAGCCGTAGGTTTCCAAGTAGTGATAGCGGATGGGCAAAATAAGATCGGTACGGAGATGTGGCTCATTACGTCGCAAGAGATGGTTAACGACCCTCAACAGTTGGTGAGCGGCACATCAAGCGCCGAGGTTGTGTTAGCGCAGGAAGGCAAGAGCTACGAGATGACAAGCCCGGAAGGGTGGCTGTTGAAGGTGACTGTAAACAGCATGTCGCTTGCTGAGAATGCGGAATTGACAGACGGCTCCAAGTCGCCATACCCGGTGTTCGCGGAGCTTGAGCTGGGGGTGGAGGTGACGCCGAAGTGAGGGATTGGGGATTGGGGATTGGGGATCAGTTCTTATTAGGGATCGGTCGAAATGGCGAGGAGGTTCGCAATGAATGACAGTGACATGCGTTTTGTAAGGCGACGGTTTGGGCTACGCGCAGTTGTTGCCGGGTTGGTGATGATAGCATCGCTACCGGCCCTGGCATCGAGCAGCACTAGCCGGGCCTCCACTTCCCGCGATGACCAGACCCCCATCACCAACACTGCATCCATAGACCTGTGTGCTCTGATAGCGGAGGCCGCACCTGTTCAGAATGGCCTCCTCGACCCCGGTATGGGCGCAGAGTGGAGGGGTCACACGTGCACCTATTGGCCGGGGCCAACCGACCCGAATAAGCCGAACGATTCAAAACCGTTCGATTCGCTGACGCTTCAGATACACGTGAGCGCCGAATTCGCCCGCGCTCAGCTGGGCACAAGCCCCTCGTGGATCCCAACCAGCCTCGGGGACAGCGGCTACGGGTACGAGGTCCCGGCCGGCGAAAACGATGCTAAGATCCGATTCGCCCGCAACTGCTTCCTGGTATTCGGCAACGCAGGATATGACGGCAGCCCTAGCGGAAGGCGCGATATCGGAGCTTTGCGCGAGTTCGCAACTGCCTTGGATACGGTGCTACAGCGCACCCCCTGCCCAGAGGACGAGCTAGACCTTACGGTAGATCACATGGAGGTGGTGCAGGTAATCCAGACCCGCGACAACAAGATGCCGCTGGTGGCGGGCAAGAAGACTGTGGTGCGCGTCTTCGTGAAGGCAAGTGGGCAAGCCCTGGGCGGGATCGCCAGCAACGTGAGAGGGTCGCTCTTTGTCTGGCCCGAAGGGAAGAGCGAAGTGGAGGTCCCATCGGCAGCGAACGGGGCTATCAGTGTCGCTCCTGGTGCCGAGCCGAACCGCAACGATACGAATGGCTCGCTCAACTTCGTCATCCCGCCTGAATTGACTAACCCAGGAGTGTTCAGCCTGAAGGCGGTGATCAATCCCGCCCGCACGGTCGAGGAAAAGGACTACGACAACAACGAACTTACCGAGCCGTTTGAATTCGAGCAGCGCAACAGCTTGCGGATAGGGTATGTGCGCATCGGGGTTAAGGCGTCGGGCGACACCGAGTATCGCTGGCCGACCGACCAGATAAGCCAATACGACTCTTGGGCCAGGAAGCTATTCCCCGTGGGCAACGTGGGCTTCCAATACTACGAAATGCCGTGGCGCGTGCGGGTAGACCAGGCTGTGACGGTTTCCGGGGGGAGTGGTTCGCTTCTCTGGGACCTGTGGCAGTTTCGCAACCATTTAGAAAGGAACAGGCCCGACGTGCTCGTCGGGTGGCTCCCCACCAGTAATGATCCGGCCCAAAGCGCATCGAACCCCGATTTTGGTGGTGTGGCCTATATCGGAGAGCCGTCGGCCCTGGCGAGTGACTACCACGACTACCACGCCGAGGCTTCGCAAGTCACATTGGCGCATGAATTGGGACATAGCCTCGGCCTGAACCACACGGGCACCAGGGGCGATCCGAGCCCACCGTGCACTTACGCCTCTAGCGCTTCTAACTACTGGCCCCAAGAATATGGGGGCAGCGCCGCTATCCGCGAGCCTGGTTTCGACACCGAGCAGATGACCGTGGTGCCCGGCACCCACTTTGACTTGATGAGCTATTGCGCTCCCCTCCGCTGGATATCGCCTTTCCACTATCAGAAGCTGGATGCCGGTGGTCTGCGTCCCACAAAACTGCTTGCCCCACCGTCGGGGCCGCGATTATCGGTGCTTGGGGAGCTGCTCAAAGGTAGTGTCGCAACGTTCGAGGTGGTGCGTATGCCTGGCGACAATGCGGGCGGCCCCGATGGAGTCAGCGCGTCGGCTCTTCTCCCCCCATCGGGCGCATACCTGCTGCCCGGTCTGGCTAACTCGCCCTTCTCGCTTCTAGGCGAACCTGGGAAGGTAACTCAGGTGCGGGAGGGTACCGGGGGCTACTGCTTACGTTTCATGGACGCCGGGGACGCGCTCCTTTACGAGCGATGCTTCGACCCGCCCCAACCCCACCCCTCCGTGACGGGAGAGGATACTGACGAGGTCAACTTCGTGCTGGAGTTACCTGATCCTGGCAACGTCGCACGAGTGGTGATGGTGCGCACCAACGGCGTTCAGGAAGACGAAATAGGCTCCCTCACGGTGAGCAGCAACGCGCCCACACTCAGTATCATCTCACCTGAATCAGGCGACCGTTGGGAAGGTGAGCACACCATCGAATGGTCGGGCGACGACGCGGACGGGGATGCCGTGCGCTATGACATCATGTACAGCGCCGACAACAAGCAGTCGTGGTATCCGATAGCAGTCAGGTTACAAGAGACTCAGTACACCTTCTCCACCGACGAGATACTGCCGGGGGACCAGACGTATATCCGCATCCTGGCGAGCGATGGATACAACACGACTACTGCTGACGTGGGGCCACTTGTTGTACCCAAGCAGCCCAACTCACCCGAACCGCCTCCCCCTCCTCCCGGCAATGACACCGTAGCCGGACCTGGCTCAACCTCCTCTCCCGGCGGCGCGCTCGATTCGAGCCTGCTGCTCATAATCGGTGGAGGGGCGTTGTTCGTGGTCGTTGGGCTTACCATGGTGCTGGTAATGAGGCGCTCGCGCCGGAAGCCGGCGGTGGCGGGGGCAATGCCGAGCGCGCCCCAGCCAACGCATCAGCCTGCAATGCCTCCAACCCAGCCCGCGTACCAGCCGCCTTACCAGCCCGCGCCGCCGGTGTACCCACCGGCTAATATGGGGGCCGTGTTCAACCCATTCCAGGGTGCGGAACAGGATTATTGGCGGCTGCGGAATGCGCTCGCGGTCGGGCAGATCCCCATCCAACAGTATCAGGCCCTTGTCCGGCAGTTGGTGGTGCGGGATGCGCGGGGATACTCCTGGATGCTGGGGGAGGCCGACGGGTTGTGGTACGTGTACGATGGACGCGCCTGGGTGCGAGCCGATCCAGGGCGTTCGGGGTAGGGATCGGGGGCCAGGATCAGGAAGCGGCGATGCAGGGCTGGTAGCCTGCAACGGCAGCCGCGCCTCCAGGCGCGGCCTTATGAGGACCCCAACGGCGATGGAGTGAGG
>JBAURA010000333.1:0-5811 GCA_049580985.1 Chloroflexia bacterium | reverse complement strand
GGGAAGCAGAGAACGAAATAA
The DNA here is from genome assembly GCA_049580985.1 of Chloroflexia bacterium. Classification (GTDB taxonomy): domain Bacteria; phylum Chloroflexota; class Chloroflexia; order QHBQ01; family JADMIH01; genus JADMIH01. The sequence goes on along the minus strand of JBAURA010000333.1, from coordinate 5,790 downwards.
TAAGAAAACTCTGCTTCCCTCTGGTATCTCTGCTTCCTCTGCTTTGATTCCACAGCTTGATTAATGTCGTTGTCCGGGATGGCAGGCCACCGACAACCGACAACCGACAACCGACAACTCAGATCGGTAAGCGCACTGTGAAGGTCGAGCCTACGCCTTGCTCGCTGGCGACGGTGATGTCGCCGCCGTGCTGGGTCACTATGTACCTGGCGCTTGCCAGGCCGATGCCCGCGCCGCTGATCCTGCCCGACACGCTCTTGGCCCGCCTGTACCATTCAAATATGTGAGGCAACTCCGACTCGGCGATCCCCAGGCCCTCGTCGTGCACGGAGAGCATGGCCCAATCACTCTGTTTTTGCTCGCCCTGCCCATCGAGGGCTTCTAGCTCGTCGCCTGATGCGCGCCATACCCGTAGCGTGATCGTCCCCCCGCCTGGGCTGTACTTGATAGCGTTCGATAGCAGGTTGGCAACCACCTGCTCAAGGCGGGTGGCGTCCCACCGCCCGATCACCGGCTCGGCCTCGGATTCCACCACGATGCGGTGGTCGGTGGTGGTGCGCCGGAACTCGACGGCGGCGCTGCGCGCCAACTCCCCCAGGTTGGTCGGCCTTCTCTGGAGGCTGAGCGCCTGCCCCGCCTGTAGCCTGCCGAAATCGAGCAGGTCGTTCAGCAGTTGGTTCATCTTATTGGACGACTCGTCAATTCTTGAGATCACCTGTTCTAATCGCTCCGCGTTGCGGAGGTCCATCATCGCCAACCGCCGGCGCATCAATTGCGAGTACCCCTTGATCGCCGTGAGCGGGTTCTTCAAGTCGTGCGACACGATAGCCAGCAACTCATCGCGCGCGTGCACCGCGTCTTCCGCATCGCGCCTCGCCTCTCGCTCGTTCGCCAGCAATTGCTCGCGCTCCTGGGCGGCCCGCCGCAACTCGTGAACGTCGGTGACCGTGCCGATCCATTCCCTCACGCTGCCGTCGGTATTGAGCAAGGGCACCGCTCGCACCGTGAAATACCTGTATTCGTTGGCGGCTGCGTTCCACAGCCTCCCAGCCGACCTGTAAGTCTCCCGCCGCGACACGGCCTCCGTCCAAATTTCCAGCAGGTTAGCCCGGTCCTCGGGATGGACCATTTCGACCCAGCCTACATCCCTATGACCCTCCCACGGCTGCCCTGTATATGCCTCCCAGGATAGCTGCGGGGTGAGGAAATCGCCGTTGCCGGCGCTCGTCCATACAACATCAGAGGTAGATTCGACCAGGGTACGGTAGCGTTCCTCGGCGCGCTGCTTCTCGGCTATCTCGGACATTAGCTTGCGGTTCGTGTCCTCTAACTGCCGGGTGCGCTCCCGCACCCGCTCCTCAAGCTCAGCGTTCAGCCGCCATACCTCTGCCTCCATGCGCTTACGCACCGTAATATCGCGCACGATCACCTGGATCTGCCCATCGCTCAACATGCGCGCGCTTATTTCGACGGGGAGGCGGGAGCCATCCTTGCACACCAGCAGCCTCTCGTCGATCACGGGTTGCCCGCTTGCGAGTGTTTCGTAGCGCAACGGCTGCCGCGCCAGGTCCTCCGGAGCCACCACGTCGAGCACACTTAGACCCAGCATTTCCTCGCGGTTATAGCCCAGCATCTCGAAGGCGCGCGTATTTGCCTCGTGGAAGCGCCCCTGCGTGTCGTAAATAGCGATGCCGTCGGGCGATTGCTCGATCAGCATGCGGTACCTGTCCTCGGTGGAGGTCAGGTCGTCCCTCGGTTTGTTGTCAGCTGCCATGTATATTGGCGAATTATTCTTCTGTTTTCTGGAAGATCAAGATGTACTGGTGTAGCTGGTTGGCTACGAACCTGTACGGGTAGCCGAACGGGTAGAGGCGCGGCGTGCGGTCGTACCATATCTTGCAGCCACGATAGGCCAGGCCTGGCAGCCTGGACATCTCTACCACCAGGTCGGCATGCAGCATGTTGTGGTGCTTCGCGGTAGGTTGGAGGTCCTTGGCGAATACCACCATGTACCCCTTGGGTTTCAGCAAGTCCAATGCCATTGCCAGTATACCGCGTAGCTCAACAAGGAAGAGATCGTAGGGCAGGTTGCCCAGGTCATGCGCGCTGGTAGTAAAGGGGGTGGCCGAGGCCGAGCCTGTACGCTTCTTCTTCTCGCCGCTCTGGGGCCGGCGCATCATGTCGCCGTAAGGTGGATCGGTGAGCACCAGGTCAAACCGCTTGTTGGCAACCTCGGCGTGCCTCAACAGGTCTCGTGCGTCGCCTATCAGCGTTGGCTGGGGGTGCTGCCCCTCCAGGAGGGCTACCTGCCTGTAGGTATCGACGTATTGTGGCGCGAGGTCTATCCCCAGCGCGTTGCGGCCCACCATCGAGCAGCCGAGGAGCGTCCCGCCTACCCCCATGAACGGGTCGAGCACCCACCCGCCGCGCTGGGTGAAGAACTCCACGATGCGCGCCATGAGCTGCGGAGGCTTGGGCGAAGGGTGTATCCGCCGCAAGTGGTGCCCATAAGACTGCGGCCCCGAAGTAGGGTAAGCCGTCGCCTCTACCGAAGAGAGAAAATGCACCCATTCACGCCCCGTGAGGTCGTTTAGCCTGTTGCGAGGATGGGGAGTATTGCGGATTGCGGATTGCGGATTGCGGATTGTGTGTCGATCTGTCATGTGTTTGTGATATGTGATATGTGATACGTGATACATGAGGACGAAGGACGAAGGACGAAGGACGATATACGCAGTAAGCAGTATGCAATAACTACGTATCACGTATCCCGCTCTGCTGTTACCCAGTAGAGCATCTCTTGTACTGTTCCGTTCGGTTTGTAGCGGCGGTTGTCGCCGTCGGCGTCGGAGCGGTAGCGGGGGTATTCGCAGGCGTAAACCTCGACGTTGCCCTTTTGCGCGAGTATCTCGACGACCCTATCGTGCGGGATCAGCCCCTCGCTGTTGTAGCTCATCAGGATCCACTTCGCTCGCGCCGAATTGATCAGGTTCGATAGCTGCTCCTCGGCCACTCCGCTTTTGCAGTAGACGGAGCGCTGGCCGTTGTCGGTGCGCAGTCCGGCGACGCCACGCAACTCCGGCTCGTCGCCCCGCGCCAGCGTCTCAAGCAGGTGGTAGTTCGTGCTGTACTGCCGCGAGTTATAAGGAGGGTCCACATATAGCAGGTCGCACTCCTGGCCGGGGACCAACTCGTTGGCATCAGCGAGATTGACGCTGTGCGCATGCCCGCTATGCACTATGCCCGGAACGTGGAGCATCAACGGCTTGTGCGCCCGCCCATCCCACCGCTTCAGATAGGCCGCGTAGGTGCCGGCCACGTTCGCTACCCGCGACACGGCCTCTATCAGCGCGGCCACCAGCAGGTAACGCTCGCTTTCGGTGAGCCACCCCATGTCCCACCACTCGCGTATCGCCGCCCGGATAGCGTCGATGCGGAGGGCGTTGGCGGCTGTGAAATAGCGCCTGCCTTCGGGTCCGTCGGGCGAATAGTGCCAGTAGCAGTAGCCCTCCACGCCCCGCAGGTTATTCAAGTGCGCGATCACACGCTGCAAGGGGACAGGCAACACGATGTTGGGATCGAGCACCCCGGCCTCCATAACCCCCGCGAACGCAGGCGCTTCGTTCAGGCCGATATAGGCGTGCTGAAATGCGTAGGAGTAGGTCATCAAGTCGCCACTGACAACCCGCCAGTCCTGCCGCTTGAGGTGCCGGGCTACCGAAGTTGTGCCCGTGAAAGGATCGCACACGCACAGAGGCTCGTCGGGCGTGCTCCTGGCCCGGTGCATCTGCAACACGTCGTCGATGAAGTTGAGCAGGCTCTCTTTGTTGCCCAGGTAACGCATGGTCCCTCGCCTCAGCCCCTATCCTGATATGCACTCGGCGAATATTTCCGTATTATGCAGTAAGTTGGATGGACGCGCAAGAGGGAAGAGGGCAGAGCTATCTGGAGTCTATGGCTGCTCGGACGCGAGCGACAAAGTCAGGCGCATCCAGTTGAAACTTGTCCAGGACACGCTCGATAGTGGCAGGTGGCCTGCTAAGATCGTTGGTCTGTTCGCGGATTATCTGGATCATACGGTCAGGAGCAAGATCGATGAGGCTGATAAGGAATTTATCGGGTGATTGCGCTTCTATATTGAATGGCGAGAGGGCATAATCAGGGAAGTGTTTCAGGTTATGCGTAACTATGACCTGGGAATTGGAGACAATAGCCGCAGCTAAGACATGTCGATCACCTTCATCATTGGTCATGCTCGGCACGAGAAGGCGATGGCCGGTGATCGCGGCCTCGGGAAAGTATTGAGCGATCTGATCTATCAGCTTTTGTGCTTGCTCTTTAGTGGCGCGTTGTTGGGCTACTATGCTGCGTCGTGTCTCTTCCAAGATTTCCGATGTCCAATGTAGCCGATACAGGTTAGCATCTGCGGCTCTCAATAGAGTATCGCGCAACGCAGCCGGAAACAGAACACAGGCATCCAGGACGACGCCGAATGACGACATGAAAGCCCATCCTTAATCGTAGTCGCCCATTTCCTCACCCAAACGGGTAATTTGAACGAGGCCATAACGCCTATCCTGATCGCGCTGTTGCTTATATTTCATGAGGTCGTCAAAGTTGATCCGGCGGTGCTTTCCTACACGAGTGAACAGCATTTCCCCGCGCTCAAGTAGGGTGACAAGGTAAGGCCTGGAAACATTGAGTATATCAGCAGCTTGCTGTGTGGTTAGCATATGATCCCGACGTACCAGAGCGATATTTCTGCCCTGAGAAAGGTCGTGTACTATCTGGATAAGCAAGTTGTAGAGCGATTCGGGCAACTCGATCTCCTCACCATCATGTCCAAGCAGTCGAGGTGCCTGGGTGCTCTCCAACGCTATTTCCAGTTGTGAAAATACCTGCTGCTCTTCTGGGGATGCTTTACTAGGATCCAATATGAGGGATAGTGCCATAAATCTCCTCCTTTGTAATTACTACGATAATAGCATCCAGTTCACGCTATCATCATACCGTATAAACAAAATAAACGCAATAAGTGAAATAAAAGAAACACTAGTCTGGTACCCGCAGGGTGGCCGATAGCGGTTGCAACACCTTGCCTCGGCTCTTGTATGTGTGATAGACTCACCAGGGTTTTCCTCTATCGACAACCGACAACCGACAACTACGGCAATGCAAACCGACTTCCTGACCAACTTGAGCGTGTGGACGCTGGCCTTGCTCGTTTATCCGGGCTTTCTGTTCGCGCTTGCCCTCGCCCTGCTGGGCCCGTGGCTAGGGGGTGTGGTGCGCCCGTTGTTCACCCCCAGGCTCTACAGGGGCAGGCCGCTCATGAGTGGCTTCCTGGATCCCCTCCTCACCTTCTTGAAGCTGCTGGCCCGCAAGGACGCCGTGCGCTGGCAGGCCCCCGGCTCGACCTCGAATGCCGGCACGTCCTTGCATGCCCCCGCCGAAAGCGCATTGATGCTGGTGGGCGCGATTGCCCCGTTGCTGAGCATGGCCCTCATGCCCTTACCTGGCAACCCCGTCACGGAGGCGTTGGGGGTGCGCGGCGACCTCTTCCTGGTGCTGGCTCTCCTCGCGGCCTACCCTCTCGCGTCGGCTGCCGCTTTGTCACGCGGTGGGGGTTTCTCCACACTGGCAGGCGCGCAGACGGTGGGCGCGCTTCTCACCGGCTTCATCCCCACGCTCCTGCTCGTGACGGCCCTGGTGCAGGTGGCGGGCGCTACCAACCTGAACATGGACGGTTTGCTCGCTGCGCCCCAGACCCCGCAACAGACCTTCGTGCGC
>JBAURA010000332.1:0-12396 GCA_049580985.1 Chloroflexia bacterium | reverse complement strand
TTTTTCGGGGAGTTGTCGTCCATGATAGTCCTCCTTGCCTGTAAGGGGTTAGGGGATTAAGAGCCGCTTGCCAATCCCTTAATCCCCTAACCCCTTAATCCCTAACCCCTTCATCTATACGCTCCAGCCACGATTCCGGGTTGCGCAGCTCTTCGAGGGTGGGGACGAGATCGGGGCCTTCCCAGATACGGTTGGCCGTGGAGATGCCGCGCAGAGCTACAATGCGGTTGATAAACGATTCCCCGAGGCGATATTGCTCCATCTTGAGGGCCAAGCCGGTGAGGCGGATGAAGAGCTTTTCGATGGGGCTGCGGTTGGTGGCTCGCTGCTCGACGCGCTCTTTGATGGTAACGTAGCTGGGGAGGAGGCGCTCGCCCACCGCGTTCATTATATAGTTGGAGTAGCCTTCGATAATAGACATCAAGGCCTGGAGCTTCACGAAGAGGGCGCGCTGCTCCGGGGTCATGACGGCTTCGATCCAGTTCTCGCCGGTGTTGAGGTTGCCGCGCACGCGCTCCATGATGCCGCGCACGCCGCCGATGCCTGTGCCGAACTCCAGGAGGTCGTTGCTGAGGAGGGCGAAGTACTCCTCCAGGAGGGTATTGAAGTACTCGCGCACCCATGGGTAGGCCTCGAACTCGTAGGCGTGGGTGGTCTCGTGGAGGGCGATCCATAGGCGAAAGTCGTCGGCGTTGAGGCCAAGCTCGGACTGCACGCCTGCGATATTAGGCTCGACGAAGTAGAGGCGACCCGCGCTGACCGGCTCTTTGCCGAGGAGGGAGAGGTCGTACTGGCCGAGGACGCGGCGGGCCAGGTAGCCGAGGAGGACGCCCATCTGGGTGGAGAGGAGGCCCTGGCTAACCTCGCCCATGAGCATGGTGCCGAGGGAGGTGGAGGTCTGGACGCGGCGGTAGATATCCTCGATGGGGTCGAAGAGCTTCTGGAAGTTGGCGATGTTGGCGTCGATCCACTCGGTGCGGCTGAAGGCGTCGATCTTGTCCACGGGGGCCGGTAGAGGGCGCCCCATCTCGGAAGTGATGAGAGGGTAGCAGCGGGCTACCATATCCCGGTAGTAGGCTTCCCACTGGTCATGCCAGTCATGAGCGACGGGGGCTTCCTGGATGATGTTGTGGGCTATACGGCGCACGCGCTCCCAGTCGATGAGGCCGGGGGTGCCGTGGCGGGCGTAATGGCGCTGGCGGGTGTTGGCCCAGGCGAGGCCAAGGGCGGCGCCCGCCATGAGTCCGAGGGCGATCAGCCGAGGGTTGTAGGTTGGGTTTTGGCGGCTGCGAGGTCCGCTGTGTTCTGACATATGGCTCCAATCTTGGAGGCGGGCGCTGGGCCAGCCTAGTAGTTACTATAATCTTACGAGCGGGGGGCGTCAAGCGTTACGCCTGTCATGGTTTGAACCACGGAGACACGGAGGCACAGAGGTTATTTCGGATTTAGATTGTGAATATGCAATATGCTGGCCCTGGCACGAAGCGCTAAACGCAAAACGCGAGGCGCAAGGTTGGAGGGCTGAGTTTATTTAGATCATAGCACATTTGTGCTGTTAATGATACCCCCATTTGGGTAGTCTTTTTGTGGATTTTGGGTGGGTTGTCATCAGGGCGTTCAGGGAGGGGTATTGGCAAGCTAGAAGGGACAATGAATGGAGTTTGGTATACTGCGTGTATAGAGAATGAGGCCGGTGATATTTCGGCTTCGGGGTTGATAGAAGCGATACCAAAGGAGAGATGAGAAAATGGGTAAGGCAGTGATTACGAATGAGCGATTCTATTCGGGATTGACGCTGGCGGAGTTCGTGGTGGGGATGAAGGAGAACAGGGACAAGTTCGAGGAGAACCTGCGGAATGTGGAGCTGAGGGGCGAGGACGAGGCGCGATTGGCGGAGGCAAACGAGCCGCTAAGAGTGGTGGTAATCGCGGAAGACTGGTGCGGGGACGTGCTCCGGTATTTGCCGGTGCTGGTGAAGATGGCGGAGAAGGCCGGCAGGTGGGAGGCACGGGTATTCTACCGGGACGCGAACCCGGACCTGATGGAGCGCTGGCTGAAGGACGGCACGCACCGCGCAATACCAGTATTAGCCTTCTTTGACGAGGACTGGAATGAGATCGGGTATTACCAGGAGAAGCCGGCACTTGTGTACAGTGAAGAAGCGGCTGCGATGGCCGAGTTTGCGCGTTTACATCCAGATTTGCCTGATGCCGGGTTGCCTTATAACGAGATGAGCCAAGAGACGAAGGACTTATATGCACCATTTATGCGTGAGTTTCGGTCCAAGAAGATGAAGGCATGGCAGGACCTGTTTATGGATGAGGTGGTAGGGCTACTGTTGCGGGTGAAGCCTACGCGGAAAGTTGCATAAAGGTTTGATGGATGGACATGCGCACCTTTGTGGTGTAAAATCGCAAGGCACTTACCTGAGCACAACTCAGGCTCGCTCCCGGCCTCCTGGGTACTGTGCCAATAACAAGACGAATAGGAAGCAGAACCACTTCGTCATTCTGATGAAGGATATCGTTGCGGTCATGTGGGCTTGGAGAGTAATATCCTTCGCTCTGAATGGCAAGTGCAACCGGGGACGGTCTTTAGACGTCTTATAATTGGCATCACTCATATAACACATGAGAGTTGGCCTGCAAGCACAAGCATGTTATATACATAGCTTGCGGTTTGCACCGCTCAGGATCACATAAATGAGCATGGATGGCTCATCTATTGTTAGCCCGGATTGCCGGTAGCTGGTGCACACGCAGAGGGAACCTTGTCAAATATCAAGCAAGTCGAAGAACAGCTACAAGACCGGATCAACTACGCCAAAATGCTGATCCGAAGCGATAAGGTGGGCGAGGCGCTGCTGGCTATCGATGAGATAGAGCAGGAAGCCGAGCCGCACCAACATGTGCTGCCGCCCGCCCTGCGATACCTTATCCCCTTCACTAGAGGCCGAGCCTACATGCAAATCAAGCGGCCTGATCTCGCCACGCCGGAGCTGGAGCTGGCTCTTGAGATCGCCGAGGAGGATCATGAGGCACGCGCCCGCGTTCGAAATCTGCTGGGGGTAATCCTCTATGAGCAAGGACAGCCCATCGCTGCCAAAGCCCACCACCTGGTGTGTGCGCGTGCCATCAAGGAGGGTGAGATCAAGGACCTCAGCTTCCGCTTCAGCGTCTACTATAACCTGGCTAACGACTACCTGGCGAGTGATGATATGCCGCACGCTATCGGCAGATACAAAGATGCTTTGCGCGTCCTGAAAGATTTGGACGCCCCTGAGCGGGAAGCGGACGTTTTCTGGGGGCTGGCTATGGCGTACAGGACCATAGGCAACTGGCGATACGCGAGGTTGTATGCCGCTCGCGCTATAGAGGTCTACAAGTCGACAGGCAACCGGCCAGCACAAGCAGCCATGCAGATCAACCTGGCCGAGATCCTGATCGATGAGGAGCGAGACACCGAGGCAGCCAGGGCATTAGACCAGGCCCTGGGCCTTCTCGAGGGCACGGATAGTCACGGAATGCTGAGCTATGTACACCGCTATTACGCCGACCTGGCCCGCACAAGCGGAGACCTGGAGAAGGCGGCACAACATGTGGAAGAGAGCGTCAGGCAGGCCGAGATGCTTACCACGCGGGGACAGGACCCTGACGGTAATGTCTGGATCGAGACGACCCGCACCCTGGCAGAGGCGTTGCACGCCGCCGCACTGGTAGAAGAAGCCAGGGGCAGCCCTGCAAGGGGCGATGACCTGTTCAAGCAAGCCATTGAGTTGATAGAGCAGACGACGGTAGAGGCAGCGAAACGTGCCATACATCTAAGTTACGGTACTGTGCTCGAAGCAAGAGGATCTTACAAGGAAGCAGTTGAGCAGTTCCGAGCAGCTGCCGGGCACCCACCGGCACGATCCAGGCTAGCCAGATAGCGTATATCTGCATGCCCTATGTTCTGGTACGCCAGTCTGGCTGCCTGCCGTTGGAGCATAATTAGTTCAGTCATTGTGATAAGGCTTTCTCCAAATCCCCGATAATATCCTCCGCATCCTCCAACCCCACCGACAACCGTATCAACCCAGGCGAAATACCCGCCGCTTCCCTCTCCTCGTCTGATTGACGGGAGTGGATCATGGAGGCGGGGTGGGTGATCAGGGATTCGGCACCACCCAGGCTAACGGCCAGCACACACACCTGGGTGCGTCCAATCAGGCGGTAGGCGGCGTCGAAGCCGCCCTTTACCTCGAACGACACCATGCCGCCGAAGCCACCGTGCATCTGGGCGAGGGCAAGCTCGTGCTGGGGGTGAGATGGGAGGCCTGGGTAGTAGACGCGCTCTATGGCGGGGTGGGATTCGAGGAAGCGGGCCACGGCGAGGGCGTTCGCGTTGTGGGCGGCCATGCGCAGGGGATATGTAATCAAACCCCGGCGCAGGAGCCAGGCTTCGAATGGGTGGAGCACCTGGCCGTAGACGCGCATCCAGTTCCAGGCGCGGTCTATCAGCTCGCGGGAGCCTGCAAGCGCGCCTGCCGTGACGTCGGCGTGGCCGTTGAGGTACTTGGTGGCACTGTGGAGTACCAGGTCGTAGCCGAGGGAGAGGGGCTGCTGATTGTAGCTGGAGGCGAAGGTGTTGTCGGTGATGGCGATGGCCCCTACCGAGTGGGCGAGGTCGGCGGTGGCGCGGAGGTCGGTGAGGACAATCGTGGGGTTGGTCGGCGACTCGGTGTAGACCACCTTCGTGTTGGGCCGCAGCGCGCGGGCGAAGGCCTCGGTGTCGGTCTGGTCGACCAGGGTGACTTCTACACCGTAGCGTGGGAAGATCGAGGAAAGCATGGTCATAGACGAGGTGTAGTGGACGCTCTGGGCCACGATGTGATCGCCCGCCGCCAGGTTGGACATGAGGGCGGTGGTAATGGCCGCCGCGCCTGAGCCTATGGCAAGAGCGGCCTCGGAGCCTTCGAGAGCGGCCAGCATGATCTCGATCTGCTTGTTGTTGGGGTTGCCGTAGCGGGTGTAGAACTCGGCGGGAGCGGTGGCGTGGGCAATCTCCGCGCCCTCTTCTGGAGATGGGAGGCGGAAGGTGCTGGTCTGAAAGATGGGCGGGGTTACGGCAGAGGTAGAGTTGGCGGCCTGGGCGGCGTGGATCAGGCGAGTCCTCATATTTTGGATTTTGGTCGCCCTGGGGGCACCCGGATTTTGGATTGAGTCTTCGTTCATAATAGATAGTACAACTATTGACGGTGAACGGTAGTCAGTAATTACGTTTTACGTTTTGCGTTTCGCGTTTTACGCTTCAGCTTCCGTCATCTCTCGCAGGGAATCGTTCATTTCGGATTCTACGGTGAGAGGGTCGAAAGCGTCCAGGTTCCAATGCCTGTCGCCCACGCTGGGGGTCATTATGTGATTCTGATCGTCTACGAAGACGAGGCGGGGGCGGAAGGTGGCAAGCTCTTCTTCGGAGATGGAGGCGGCGCACATAATAATCACTTTGTCGCCGGAAAAGCCGAGGCGAGCGGCAGCCCCGTTGAGAGCGATGATGCCGGAGCCGGCCTCGCCTTCGATGGCGTAGGTCTGGAAGCGCGCGCCCGTGCTGACGTTGACCACGTGGAGCCATTCATACGGCACGATATTGGCGGCTTCCAGGAGGGTGCGGTCGATGGTGCAGCTACCAACGTAGTTAAGATTGGCCTCGGTGACTTTCGCGCCGTGGATCTTCGATTTGCAGACTGTGATCATCATATGTGCTGATTCTCCTCTCCCTCTTTATGTGTGCGATTGATTATACCGCAAGGAAGGAAGGAAGGTAGTCAGTTGTCAGTTGTCGGTTGTCGGTTCGTATCGCTTAAGCTCGTAGAAGATAATAGCTAATAACTGACAACTGACAACTGACAACTGACTACCGACAACTGACAACCAACATCCTTCCTTCCAAAAAACGGATGTGGAAAACTGCCAGGAGTGGGCATTGACAGGGGTGGGGAGTGGCCCTATAATCAAGCTACTTCGGAACTACAGGGACTGCGGCACGGACGACTAGCCGCTTCGACGGCAAAGAAAGATGTGCCTAGCCACCCACCGGAGCGCGTGAACGGTTCGCCGGGAACGCACCGGAAATGGGAGTTGCGAGAGATCGCTCTTTCGAGAGACGGCTCACCGGTCAGGGAGTACGGAATGCAAGTCCATCGCAAGATGGATGCCCAGGAGACCTCGGTCTCTATGGCGCGCCTGCTCCATCTGTAGACCTCTTGAAGTACAAAGACCCGGACGATCCGCAAGGACTGTTCGGGTTTTTTGTTTTGCCTCCGGCATTAGAAGGTCTGCCAGAGATTGCCATCAAAAGGGAGGGGGACCGGATTGCAGTGGGTCGTCACCACGGCAAATAGCTCCTCCAGGCCGAATGGCTTTTCAAGGCACCCAGCCAACCCCAGGTCCTTCGCGAACTGCCGTCCCATGAGGTGGCCGGTCATTATGACGATAGGCGCGCTGACCGCGAGTTCCTTGAATAGCTTTGCCACCTCGGTACCATGTACCCGTGGCAAATGCAAGTCCAGGAGTATAAGGTTGTATTCTACCAGGTCCAGCATACTTATGGCCTGGACCCCATCTCTGGCTCCTACGACAAAATACTCCTCCTCGGTCAGGGCCTGGGTGAGGGTGTCAAGTAGGAAGCCATCATCGTCAACGATCAGCACACTTCCCTTGATCGTTTCCAGGGGGGTCAGCGCAGGTACTGGCATAGCGGCATCCTTTTGCAACGATATTGTGCAATCTTGAAGGGCGTTGTCATATTCTATAAGGTACGGCGAGTTTGCACAATAGCATACTAGTCCCTGAAATGAGAGCTAGGAGTCCTAGTACCCTGGGGTTTGACAGTATCCGCAAATCGGTCGCCAGACCGATGTACTACCTGGGATGGGGTAGTACAATACGTGGCAAGTCAGCTGGGGAACTCGCCAAATATTGAGGAGGTCCGCTAATGTCAACACTATCACCCAATTCCATACAGACCGCAAAGCTCGTGGTTTCTGTTCGGGTGTAACGAAGCCCCACCGGGGGCACTTCGTTCGGGTGATAGCTCACGGTCCCTCCCTGTAGACACTTATTATCTACGGGCTGACTTTTGCATCCCTTACTTAGATTTCGATATTTCATAACAGTCACGAGCCTGCGACCAAGCATATAACGGGCTACGTACGCCGCCGTTCTTATGGCAGGCGATATGTAGCATTCGCACGAAAGGCAGGGCATAGTGACTGTTCGCAACGTCCGGGCATACCGGGTGTATCTGTGTATGGTGGGGGCTGTTGCCTTCATCTTCGACCTGGCGTTCACCGTGAGCGCCATCTATCGAATACAGACTGTCCATCTCGACGCGCTCCAACTGGTGCTGGTAGGCACGGTGTTGGAGGCTACCTGCTTCATATTCGAAGTGCCGACAGGGGTGGTAGCGGACACCTTCAGCAGACGCCTATCGATCATAATCGGCACGCTGCTGCTCGGAGCGAGCTTCCTGGTGGAGGGTTCGCTGCCCTTCTTCTGGGCTGTGCTGATGGGACAGGTGGTGGCCGGGTTGGGCTACACCTTTACCAGCGGCGCTATCGAGGCGTGGGTAGCGGGCGAAGTAGGCGAGGAGAGCCTGCCCCACGTCTTTATGCGAGCGCAGCAGGCCGGCATGGCAGGCGGGCTTGGAGGGATCGCTGCGGCGGTTGGACTGGGGTCGTTGGGGCTGAATCTACCTTTCCTGGCGGCGGGGGTACTCATGCTAGGGGTCGGCATCGTGCTGGTGTGGGTTATGCCGGAAACGGGCTTCACCCCCACACCGCGAGGTGAGCGCACTACGTGGGGCGCGATGGGACAGACGTTTCTTGATGGCGCGAGAGTGGTGCGGCGCAAGCCTATGCTGATCACCTTCCTCGTTATCGCCGCGTTCTACGGGATCGCAAGCGAAGGGATGGACCGCCTGTGGGAGGCGCACTTCCTCACAAACTTCACTTTCCCATCGCTGGGCGCCTTCAATCCGGTGGTGTGGTTCGGTATCATCAGCGCCGGTGCGAGCCTGATCGGTATCGCCACCACAGAACTGGTGCGCAAGCGGCTCAAGGCGGAGCGGCACGAGACGCTTGTGCGCTGGCTTGTCGCCGCCACGGGCCTGAGGATCGTGGGCGGGCTGGTGTTCACGCTGGCGGGTAATTTCTGGGTCGCCCTGGCGGGGATATGGAGCAGGTCGATCTTTGGGGCGATCAGCGGCCCGCTGTACGATTCGTGGGTGACGAGGACGATAGATCCGCAGGTGCGGGCCACGGTGCTCTCTATGATGAACCAGATGAACGCACTGGGCCAGATCAGCGGTGGGCCTGCCATAGGCTGGGTGGGACGGGCGTTTGGGGTAAGAGCGGCGCTGACGATCTCGGTGCTGTTGCTGGCTCCATCGCTACCTCTTTACTGGCGTGCCCACCGGCAAGGCAATGACGAGCCTGCACAAAGCGCATCTATGCCTACCATTGGCGAGGTAGCGGCTGTGGGAGAGGCTGAAGCCGTGTAATATGGGGCACTCTGGCTGCCGTGGTACTGCCTGCTTACTATGCCACCTGTTGCGGCTGACGAAGGGCGGTATCTGCCGGCGCGGAGAGCCACGAGCCGAAGCTGTAGCTTTCCTCAACGCGCAATTGTCCGTAGGCCTGCTTGTCGAGGGTAGTCTTGCATGCCAGGTAGTGGTCGGCGTCGGCGCAGTCTAATGCGACCTCTAGCATAGCGCGTAGCAGTCTCACCTGGGAGCGGTTGAGGTCGCGGGTGGAGCCTTCCCCGCGTAAACATGCGGCGCGGGCCGTGCCCTGCGCTACCCATGCCTGGATGTACTCTTCCTTCAGCTGTTGAGGGAGGTCATTGAGCGTTTCGATGCCACTTGTGCTGTTCACCATGGTACTCCTTGCCTGATTCGTGTGATGTTGGTCCCTGGTGCTGGCTGCTTTGTGCTAGCAGCGTTAGTTTAGCGAATTTGGGGTGTGGTGTGTAGAGTTGGAAGGCGTACTTTAGTGGGGAGGTGGTAGGACCAAAGGTACTTGCTATCGTTAAGCGTGAGGCCAATCGTTCAACCGCCGTAGCGTTGGCGCAATTCCAGCTTCCTCGTAGTCCAGGTGCGCAAGCAGATGCTCCCCAAGCTCTATCAAAGCCGAAGCGAGATTGGCGCGTGCCGAAGCCTCCGTGGCGATGCACTGCACTGCTGCCTCCACTCTATCCAGGTGCTCACCAACAACCACATGATCGGCTTCGAGCTTGTCTATCACCGGGCACAGGTCCGGGTTGGCGCGGCGCAGGCCGGGGAAGAGCGCCATATCCTCCAGGTGATGGTGGCCGTGTACCAGGCGGCAGTAATGGAGGCAGTTCACGCGCAGCCGCCATACCGCGCTATTGGCGGTGAGGTCGTCGATCTGCGAGCGGATCTGGCCGGCAGGCGCGCCATCGTTGATCTCGCCGACGATCTTCGAGATCGTATTGAGGTTGTCGCGGATGATACCGTGTATCCAGAGCAACTCTTGCACAAGCGCCTCACCGCGCGGGTTTCCTTCGTCTTCGTCAGGCGTGATCATTTTCGGGCCTTTTCTAAAGTTATATTGGGCTTAGAACACGGGGATGAAGGCGGGGCAGGCGCGATGCCTGCCCCGGTGGGAGGAATAGTCGGCTAGGACTAGTTGGTAGAGGTCCGGCGCGAGAGGCGGAAGCCGACCGTTACCAGGACCAGGGCCAAAAGGGTGAGGGCGGCCAGCATCAGGTTGCCATCGCCGCTTCCCGTCACGGGCATGCCGGGGCTGTGCTCCATAGCGGCCAGGATGTTGCCGCAAGAGGTGTAGACCGACGCCTCGGCTGCCGACTTGTGGATATTGATCGCGTACGCCTCTTCCGTTAGATGGTGTATATCCACCGGCACCATTGTCTCGGACATGCCGTTTACCACGCTGGTGAGCGGGTAGGCAGGCTTGGGGTCGAGGTTGGCGCAGGTGCCAGCATGGATGTGGGCGGGCTGGGCCGTGGACGACCCGTTCGACACCGAAACAACCACCTTCGTAGTGCCATCCCCCATGTCCGTCAGCACAGCCGTGCCGTTCTGGCCGGAGTTGTTCTGCTCGCCTAGCGTGACATTCACATCGTGGGCAAAGGCCAGCGCGCCGGAAATGAGAAACAGAGTCATAGTCGCAATAATAATGGTAACAAGCCTCTTCATTGACGTCCTCCTGTAGTGATAAGGTGCGACCAGGGTTAAATGGCCCCTGCGCCAATAGGGGAATAATATCCGAAAGCTCGTTGCTTGGCAATAGCCTGGACGGTGGACGGTGGACGGTGGACGGTAGTCGGTAGTCGGTAGTCGGTTATTGCAGATAGCTACATAAATCAAAGGAAGATATCAAAGCAAAGGTAAGCAGAGAACCATAACAAATCTCTGCTTACCTCTGCGTTAAAACGCACTCCGACTACGAATCCGCTGCCTCTTCACCGTCTACCGTCTACCGTCTACCGTCATGAAAGCTCAGTTTCCTGGGCTTCATCCAGTATCCGGAACCATTCCTCCTTGGGGACTTTCAGGAACGCCTCTATGACGGCGGGGTCGAAGTAGCGGCTGCGGTCGTCTCTGAAGACGGTGACGGCCTCTTCGTAGGTGCGGGCTTTCTTATAGGGGCGCTCGGAAACGATGGCGTCGAAGGCATCGGCGACGGCGAAGATGCGGGCTTCCAGGGGTATTTGCCTGCCCTCCAACCCGTAGGGATAGCCGGTGCCGTTGAAGCGCTCATGGTGGTAGCGCACCACGGGCAGGGCGTCCTTCAGGAACTCGATATGCTTGAGGAGGCGGTAGCCGATCTCAGGGTGGGCGCGCATCTGCTGCCAATCGTCGCTGTCGAGCGGGCCGGGCTTGCGGAGAATAGCGTCGGGCACGCCGATCTTGCCTACGTCGTGGAGGAGCGCGCCAAGCTCGATGGAGCGTAGGCGATGGGAGTCCGTGATGCCCATTTCGCGCACCAGCCTCATAGTGAAGGCCACCACTCGGTTGCTGTGCCCCCTGGTGGCGGTATCGCGGGCGTCGAGGAGGCCCGTCAGGGCCTGTAAGGTGCCCTGGTAATTGCCGCGCAACTCTTCGTTGACCCTCGTCAGCAACTCGCTCTTCTTGCGCTCAGCCTCGTACAGGCGCACGTTCTCCACGGCGATAGCGGCTGTGTCGGCCATGGCTTGCAGCAGGCGGAGGTCGTCGTCGTTGAAATCGCCGCCGGTGGTCTTGTCGAGCACCTGCACCACCCCCGTCACGCGGTCCTGCACCTTGAGGGGCACGCACATCAGCTTATGGATAGCCGAGTCGCCCGCGGAGGTGCGCTGCTGGGAAGAGAAAAAAGGGCTATGCGTTACATCGTTCTCGCGGTAGGGCTTGCCCTGCGAGGCGACCATACCCGGCACCGTGCGCTCGTCGATCTTGAGCACAGCGCCCTTGAGGCCCGCCGCCATCCCGCCTGAGGTCACTTCACACTTCAGTTCGTTAGTCTCGGAGTCGATCAGCATGAGGAAGCCGCCGCGCGCCCCCACCATGCCCGTGGCCGAACCCAATATGCGGTCAAGCAGCTTGTCCAGCTCGGTGATCGACGTGATGGACCGCATGATGTCGTAGAGGCGCGTGAGGCGCTCCAACGCCGAAAGATCGCTGGCGGAGAGCAGCCTGGTCTGGCTCCCATCCAATCGAGGGCTGAGAATGTTGGTTTTAGCAGTGCGCTCGGACATAGCTCGCTGGCGACGAGGAGAATCGAAGCCCATGTTGTCGCGCCGCGCTGTTACGCACGGCAGATAGGTCCATTATAGCACCGGCCATTAGCTGAGGACAGGACGCGCTATAGGACATTGATACTAGGCAGCAATAGTGGTATGGTACCAATCAGCCCGATTGCCGATTTTGGATTGAATGGTGAGAGAGACAAACGAAAAGGCCCCATCTCGATGAGAGGAGCCTTTTCGTGGGGTGGGGGGTCAGTACGGTGGGCGGTGAGGGACTCGAACCCCCGACTTCGTCGATGTCAACGACGCGCTCTAGCCAACTGAGCTAACCGCCCGAACCATCAATTATACCTTTTCGGCGGTTGGGGTGTCAAGCAAAAACGTAAAACGCAAAACGTAAAACGTACTCTAATTCTGGGTTTAATTCACACGTGGCGTGATAGGAAATCTCTATGAGAACTACGAATCACATACAACGTAACCAACGATTTCCAACATTCAGGAGCGATTCCGGCCTCGGTGGAGGCTATTTTTGCTCGACTCTGACTTTTCGAGGGTCTAACTGGGCCAAAATGCTCAATTAAACCCAGAATTAGAGTACGTATCACGTATCACGTATCATTCATCGTTTGTTTGCCGCCCGCCATTGTAC
>JBAURA010000331.1:0-6167 GCA_049580985.1 Chloroflexia bacterium | reverse complement strand
CCTACGACACGCTTACAAGTGTGCGGTCTATGCTTGCGATGGTGGGGCGGCCTGTGAGGGCCATCGCGCTCAGTAGCTCGCGGCGTAGCACTTCGAGCACGGTGCGTGCGCCTCTCTCCCCATCTATCGCAAGCCCCCACATATAAGGGCGGCCAATCAGCACCGCGCGCGCCCCCAGCGCCAGCGCCTTGATCACGTCGGTGCCCCGGCGCACGCCCCCATCCACCAGCACCTCGCACCTACCCTGCACAGCCTCCACCACCTCTGGAAGGGCCGCGATGCCCGAAAGGGTGCTGTCCAGTTGCCGCCCACCGTGGTTGCTTACCACGATCCCCTCCGCGCCGTGTGCCACCGCCTCTCGCGCGTCTTCAGCGGTCAGGATGCCTTTCACCACGATAGGCAGGCTGGTAATCGACCGGAACCAGTCGAAGTCGTTCCAGGTGAGCGAAGGGTCCCACTTGGAGGCTATGTACGAGCCGAAGCCGGACGATTCGTTCACTATGCCAGGCGGCATATTCTTCAGGTCCAGCTCCATGCCGAGGAAGTTGGCGAGGGGGAACTCATTCGTCAACGAGAAGGCGTTGCGCAGGTCGCGCTCCCGGTTACCGATCATCGGCACGTCCACGGTCAGGCAGAGCGCCTTGTAGCCCGCCGCCTCCGCCCGCTGCACCAACTGCCTGGTGATTTCGCGGTCTTTGTATACGTACAACTGGAACCACTTTGGCCCGTCCGAGGCCGCTGCCACATCTTCCATCGCGGTGGTCGAGAGGGTAGAGAGGACCATAGCCGTGCCCGCGCCGTGGGCAGCCCTGGCGGTCGCCTGTTCTCCATCGGAGCAGCAAAGCTTGTGCCCCGCCGTGGGCGCGAACATCACCGGGAAGGAGATAGGCGTGCCCAGCACCGTAGTCGAGGTGTCGAGCGTGCTAACATCCACCATGTATCGCGGGCGCAACACGATGCGCTCGAAGTCCTCACGGTTGCGGCGGTGGCTCACCTCGTCATCCGCCGCCCCCGCGATGTAGTCGAAAGCGCCCCGCGGGAGGCGCTCGCGGGCCATCTCTTCAAGCTCGAGCAGGTTGACGAAGGGCATTTTGTCGGTTGTCATGTGTCCCTTCCTTATTCTACTGGCGGTGGAAAGCCAGTCCGTCATTCGCACCGCCACCATGAAGTTGTTATTGAGACATTGGTCTTGTTGTTTACCTGTGCAATTCTAATTATTATATTGCCGTGAGCGCCACAGTTTGCGAAGCCTCGATAGAAAACTTCACCGGCGGCCGGCGTATGGTATTGATCATAACTCCATCCGGAGTTTAACAGAATGTCATCGTAATAAGCTCGTACCTGGTCAGGGTTAGCCGCAGTCGCATAAAGCGTCGGTGCTCCGCTTACAGGAGCCTTGCTGATCTCCGTCGCGCCAGGGTAGATAGGGTCTTCCCATGTGGACTCGATACGATAGTTGCCATCGCAGGGCGTACCCTCGCCGCAGTGGGTGCATGCGCTCAGAATAAGAAGTATCAAGAAGGTGATTGTGCCTTTGATTATGCGCTTTCGGAGCATGTTAGCTTCGTTTATAAGTTACGTCACTTGGTCAGGCCAAAAACGACCATCACACACTCTTTAAGGTACATCTACCGACGGATTGACAAACCCGCGCATACGACCGTATAATACCCCCACAACCGCATACACGCAAGGCAGTGAAGGAGAGGAGTAGGACGCTCCTACCGCTAACAGAGAAGAGAGGCCACCGGCTGTAAGCCTCTTGCGGGACAAGTGTCCGAAGGTCGCTCTGGAGCCTGTGGGTGAACAGGTAGCGTACGTACCTCTCAGCCCGCACGGGTAGGCCCGATACAGCCGCCAGAGGGCGACTCGTAAACGTAACACGTAAAACGCATGCGAGTTGCTGAAGCAAGGTGGTACCACGAAAGATCACTCTTTCGTCCTGCGCAGGACGGAAGGGTTTTTTGTTTAACAGCTTTCTATTATTCACTGCGGAGGCGCGGAGGACGCAGAGGTTCGCCGAGGAAATTAAGGGATTGAGTCTGGTATGAGCAGATTCTGCTGAGAAATAGGTAAGCGAAACATAATAATCTCCGCGCATACTCAGCGAACTCTGCGTCTCTGCGGTGAATATAAAATGGAGGGAAGTTACAATGGCCGGTATCCAAGACAAGAAGGGCGAGATGGCGAAAGCCTACAGCCATGAGGCCGTGGAAGGGCGCTGGTACGACTGGTGGGAGGCGCAGGGCTACTTTACGCCTCAGCGCGACCCCAACAAGGAGCCGTACACGATCATCATGCCGCCGCCCAACGTGACGGGCGAGCTGCACATGGGGCACGCGCTTACCAACGCGGTAGAAGACATCCTCATCCGGTACAAGCGCATGACCGGGCATGCCACGCTCTACCTGCCGGGCGAAGACCACGCCGGTATCGCCGGGCAGAACGTGGTAGAGAAAGAGCTTGCGAAGGAGGGCAAGACCCGCCACGACCTGGGCCGCGAAGCCTTCCTCGAACGCACCTGGGAGTGGATGAATCGCTACCGCCCAAGGATTCGCTACCAACTGCGACGCCTGGGCGCGTCGTGCGACTGGACGCGCGAGCGCTTCACGATGGACCCCGGCCCGGCGCGCGCCGTGCGAGTGGTGTTCAAGCGCCTCTACGACAAGGGCCTGATCTACAAAGGCGAGAAGATCATCAACTGGTGCCCCCGTTGCGCCACCACCCTCTCCGACCTGGAAGTGGAGGACGTAGCCGAGGAAGGCCACCTCTGGACCATACTCTATCCGCTGGAGGACGAAGGACGGACGACGAAGGACGAAAGCGGCACCGCCCAACAAATCCAAAATCCGGGTGCCCCCTGGGCGACCAAAATCCAAAATGGCATTACCGTAGCCACCACGCGCCCCGAAACCATGCTGGGCGATACGGGCGTGGCCGTGCACCCTGACGACCCACGCTGGCGGGACTTCATCGGCAAAACGGTGATTTTGCCAATCATGCACAGGCCCATCCCCGTGATCGCCGACGAAGGCGTGGAAAAAGAGTTCGGCACGGGCGCTGTGAAGATGACCCCCGGCCACGACCCGTTCGACTTCGAGATCGGGCAGCGGCACGGCCTACCCATCATCAACATCCTGAACCTGGATGGCACCCTCAACGAAAACGCTGGGCCATACGCCGGTCAGACGGTGGAGGAGGCGCGCAAGGGCGTGGTGGCGCAGCTTGAGCGCGAAGGCTTGCTGCTCGGCGTGGAGAAGCACACCCATAACGTGCCCCACTGCGACCGTTGTGGCACCACGGTGGAGCCTATCGTGTCGGACCAGTGGTTTGTGAAGATGAGTCCGCTGGCCGAGCCTGCCATTGACGCGGTGCGGCGTGGCATTATCAAGATCGTGCCTGAGCGTTTCACGAAGGTGTACTACCACTGGATGGAGCACATACGCGACTGGCCGATCTCTCGCCAACTGTGGTGGGGCCACCGCATCCCCGTGTGGTACTGCGATCAGGGCCACCGCTTCGCTTCCGACCAGGAGCCGGAAACGGTACTACGGTGCTCTGAATGCGGCAGCACGAGCATCCAGCAGGACCCTGACGTGCTTGATACGTGGTTCTCGTCCGGGTTGTGGCCGTTCAGCACCCTCGGCTGGCCGGATGAGACGCCCGACTACGACTACTTCTACCCTACCAGCGTGATGGAGACCGGCTACGACATCCTCTTCTTCTGGGTGGCGCGCATGATCTTCCAGGGGTTGGAGCACACATACCAGGCCCCATTCCACACGGTGTACCTGCACGGCATGGTCAGAGACGATAAAAATCGCAAGATGAGCAAGTCGGTGGGCAACGTGGTGGACCCGCTCATCATGGCCGACAAGTTCGGGTCGGATGCGCTCAGGATGGCCCTGATCACCAACTCGTCGCCCGGCAACGACCAGAAGTTCAGCGACCAGCGCATCGAGCAGGCCGCTCACTTCGCCAACAAGCTCTGGAACGCCGCGCGCTTCGTGCTCTCCTCAACAACCGACGCTCCTCAGTCCTCAGTCCTCAGTCCTCAGTCCTTGGCCGACCGCTGGATCCTGGGCCGCTACAGCCGCATGGTGGAGGAGACCACGCGTATGCTGGACGAGTACCAGCTTGGGGAGGCGGGCAAGATGTTGCAGGAGTTCGTGTGGAGCGAGTACTGCGACTGGTACATCGAGGCTGCCAAGACCTCGCTCAGAAGTGAGGACGCCGGGCAACGGGAAGAAACGTCTGCCGTGGCGCGCTATGTGCTCGACGGCATCCTGCGCCTGCTCCACCCCTACATGCCTTTCCTCACCGAGGAGTTGTGGCAGAACCTGCACGACTGGCCCAGTCAGGACGAGTCGCTGCCCGCCGAGGCCCAGAGCCTCATGATGGCTCAGTGGCCCACTTCCGCTGGCACGGACGATGAGGCGGAGAATGACTTTACGCTGGTGATGGAGATCATCCGCGAGATCAGGAACGCCCGCGCGGAGGCGGTGAGGGACGCTCCTGAGCACATCAAGAAAGAGATGACCGGCAGGTGGATCGAGGCTCTGATCGCGGGCGGCCCGCGCACGGCCATGCTCAAGCGGGAGGTGGATACGATAGCCCGCCTGGGTCGCCTCGACCTCCACAAGCTGATCATCGAGGAAGCCTTGCCAGCCGAGCAGAGGCCCGACAAGGCCGCTACGCTGGTAGTGCGCGAGGCCGAGGTGATCCTGCCCCTGGCCGGGCTGGTGGACCTCGATGCCGAGCGTAAGCGCTTGCAAGCCGAGGCCGAGCAGACCGAGGCCGAGATTGACCGCACCCAAGCCTTGCTGTCGAACGAAGCCTTCACGAGTCGCGCCCCCGCGCAGGTAGTAGCGCGCGAGCGGGCGAAGCTAGCCGCCGCCCATGAGCGCCTGGCTAAACTCCGCGAGCGGCTGAATACTTTGTGAGAACGATGAACCACAGAGACACAGAGATCAATAGGAATCTCTGTGTCTCTGTGGTTCAAAAGGGAGGAATTCACCCCTCAGCCGCCCGCCGCCCGCATATGATACAATATCGCCATGGTTACCCGTGCCGTCCAGGACTATCTGAAAGCCATCTACAAGCTTCAACGAGAGGGCGCGCCCGCCAATACTAACGCCATCGCCGAGGCTCTGGGTATACGCGCGGCCTCCGTGACCTCGATGTTGCAGTGGTTGAGGAAACAGGGGATGGCCGATTATACGCGCTACCGGGGCGTGAACCTTACCGACAAGGGCCTGTCGGAAGCCCTGCGCGTGATCCGCCGGCACAGGCTGATCGAGCTATATCTGCACCAGTACCTCGATGTGCCGTGGGACGCGGTACACGACGAGGCCGAGCGTTTGGAGCATGCGATCTCTCCGTACCTGGAAGAGAGGATCGATGCGCGCCTGGGCTACCCGCAGTTCGACCCTCACGGCGCACCCATCCCCACAAGTACCGGCACCATCACCGAGCGCGACCTGATCACACTGTACGATTTGCCGCCCGATATGCCGTCGGTGGTGCAACATATCCCCGACGACGACCCCGAGCTGCTACGGCACGCAGCCGAGCTTGGCTTGCTCCCCAACGTCGCGCTCGTGGTCGGTGGGCGCGACCCCTTGGACGGTTCCGTGCAGGTGGTCCTGGATACACCGGGCATGCCAGGAGACAACCACGCCCCTCATAGAGTAGAAAGGGATGTCGCCCGGCGGATCTTCGTCAGCAGGCCGGAAGGCTAGCACCGCATGGTCCTGCGCGCAACGCACCCCTTGTGATATACTTTCCTGAATCTGCCCAAGGGAGTACCAATGTCAATCGAACATAAAGGCGAAGAGACAGTTGATCTCTCCCACGAGATGGCGCGCCGAAGATCGCATCTCAACCCTGACGAGCTGATAGCCCCCACCTGTATGTACTGGGCGATGATAGCCGGTTTCGTGCTGCTCGGAGGCATGATGCTCTTCTGGGCCATCGGGAACCTCGATAAAATCACCCAGTGAGGGATTAGGGATTAGGGATTGGGCTCAGAGAAGATGTGCCTTAAAATCTGTCTGCCGATGGAACTGCCTTAAACGGTAAATGCTAGTTTGTTTTGTGCGTGAGGAAGGGTATGTAAGTGCCAGAGGACCGGTTGAAAGGCTAATCAGAGGGAGCGAGCTGAGCTA
>JBAURA010000330.1:0-5765 GCA_049580985.1 Chloroflexia bacterium | reverse complement strand
ATCTGAAGGCGGAGACACACAATCCGCATTCCCCATTCCGCATTCCGCATTCCTCAATCCCCATTGGATTTGGGCTTTCGCCCTGATCATCCTTCCCGTCTTCCCAATCATCTGGCTGCGCGTTGCTGCCCTGGTCACCGGCACGGTCGATTCGGGCAACTGGTACGCCACCACCACCCTGCCCGACATCCTCCTCACGATCTTCGTCAAGTTCGCCGTAAACCAGGCTGCCCCCTGGCAAATCACCGAAGGCTTCGCGCTCTCCTGGGAATGGGTAGGCGCCCTCACGATGGGTGCCCTGGCTCTAACAGGAGTAGTAGCCTTGCTCCGACCACCAACCCCCAAAGTAAGCAATACGCAATACGCAATACGTAATACGCAATTCATTCTAAGCAATCCAAAATCCGCAATAATACTCTCCCTCTGGCTGGCCCCCGTGCTGGTATTCTGGCTGGTTACCATCGCCCTCCCCCTGTTCCACCCGCGCTATCTCATTATGGCGCTCCCTTCGTACCTGATCATGGCGGCGGCGGGCATCCTGGCGCTCCGGCGGTTGAACCTGCTCGTGCCGGTCCTGCCGCTGGCGCTCCTCTCAATCTCGACCGGGGCCGCCCTGGCCGGTATCAACTACTCGGCAGACGCGCAGAAAGAGGATTGGCGCGGGGCCATATCTTACGTCCAGGACCATATCCGCCTGCGCGACGTGATCGTGCCCTTTCCCGGCTACCTGCAATCAGCCGTCAGGCTCTACTACAAGCCGGGCGGCTCCAGCCTCGTCCCCGACCGCCCCATAAGCACACTCACCAGTCTAAGCACAGAGAACTACGGCCCGGAAGAGATGGAAGAAGAATTACGCCGCATTGTCCAATGCAACGAGCGCGCCTGGCTGATCGTGTCGCCCGTGCGCGCCCTAGGGGAAGACCCCCAGCAGCGAGTGCTACACTGGTTCCAGTATAACTTCCTCACCTTCGACACCCAGGTGTTCAACGGCGTGACGGTGTATGGCATCTCCTTCAACAGCGTATACAACTGCTGGTCGCCGGCCCCCGACTACGAAGAACCCCACACCTTCGAAAACGGCCTGGTGTTCCGGGGCTATATCTACGAGCTGCGCGACCAAAACGAGCAAGCGCCCGTCCAACCCGACGCCTCTTACCTGCCGCTTACTCTCTTCTGGCAATCGCCCGCCCAGGTAACGATGACGCAGGACTACAACTTCCGCATCCGCATAACCGCAGCTACGGGCCAAGTGGTGAAGGAAGAAACCCTCGGCCCGCTAAACGGCTACTTCCCCACCACCCAATGGCACCCCGGCACAACCTACATGGACTACCGCGACGTACGCCTCCCCGGCGGCCTCACCCCAGGCGACTATCGCGTGTCGGTGCAGGTACATCCCAAAGGCCAGCCCGACAAACCACTCAGATTAGTGGGCGAAGGCGGAGACGAGGTTGTGTTCAACCAGCCTGTGAAAGTAGTGCCGTGGAAACCGTGAGCCTGGTTAACTCTCGGAAATAACAGTCAGTCCGGCAATCCCCTCAAAGTGCCTGCGGTTGTGGGTAACCAAAGGCATATCGTTGATAAGTGCGGTAGCAGCAATCCAGGCATCGGCTATATTTACAGTGTGACCTTTGCGCTGCCCTCCTACAACTACTTCTGCCCACAAACGGCAAAGCTCTTTATCGAATGGGCGCAAGATAAACTCAGCCAGGTATTTTTCGAGTTCGCCCACACTCTTAGCTCCCCAATTCCTCGACAGCGCCCAACGGTTCAGCTCAGCCAGGGTCATAAACGAGATGAACATGAGCTTGCCCCGTAAATGAGGCAGATATAACTGGGCCACGGACGAGCCTTTGAAGATGTAGGAAACTACATCTGTATCTACAACACAGGCGGCCTGTACATGTCTAACTGGCAGGCTCAATCTAATAATGGGGGAGTATATGGCTGGTTACGCCACTCATTTAGCGCCTCGATGAAATCCTCTACCGGCTCATCTTCAGGCCAGCCATGTCCGAGTAGCTCATCAAAATCGGTAACCGGCCCCACACCCTGCTCCTCGGCCAATATCATCCATTTAGGCTTCGCGCTACTATCAGGGACCCGTGGCTCAGAAGCTAAATAGCTCTGCAAATCTGCCCGGCTGATCCTCCACTGGCGCTTGCCCACCTTCACTCCACGCAAATGACCCTCGCGTAGCATCTTACGCACCGTAAATGGACTGAGGCGCAGATATTCCGCGGCCTCCTCAACTGTCAATAGATCGAATGCTGTAGCCATAGGATCACCTCGCTTCAGCACTATTATAGCTCGTTACGTTACATAAAGCAACATAAAAAGCTATTCAATCCACCACACATTGATGTTCCACAGGTACCGGGGCGAAGTGAAATCAATATCCCCGTGCACCGACGGCCCGGCCACAGCCGCGAACTTCTCGGCCCACAGGAAATAGTACGGTAACTGGTCGGCCACGATGGCCTGCGTGCGCCCATACATCTCCCGGCGCTGGCCGAAATCGTAGGTGGCGCGCGCCTGGAAAGCCAGGTCGTCGTATTCAGGGGCCTGGAAGCCCGGTATATTGAGCAGGGCAGGCGCGGCCACCGTCGGTATCTGCGTCGAATGGAAGAGTGCGAACGAGTCGGGGTCGGGGCCGGTGCGCGTCCACCCCAGCATCACCAGGTCGAAATCGAAAGGCGGGTTAGTCGTCGGGCTGATGCGGGCCAGGATCGAGGTCTGGAAGTCGGCGGGCTGCACCGTCAGCCTGATCCCCGCCCGCATCAACGGCTCCACCATAGACTGCGCGGCGCGCACCCGCACCTCGTTGTCGTTTCGCACGTAGAGCGACACCGCGAGTGGCTTACCATCCTTCTCCACCACCCCGTCGCCGTTCGTATCCACCCAGCCGGCTTCCGCCAGCAGCCCGCGCGCTTCGTCAGGGTTGGCATTGACCTGGGGAGCCTCAGTGTTGTAAGCCCAAGACGCCTTGTTCACGTCAGTCCATACCGGGTCGCCGCCTCCACCTGTCGCGTTGAACACGATCCCCTGCTTGTCGAGCGCATATGCGAACGCCTGCCGCAAACGCGTATCGCTGAAAACGCGCGTTTCGCGCATGTTGAAGGCCACAAAGTCGTAGCCCAGCTCGTTGAACGACCCTCCCTGGATCCCCTTGCCCTCACCTACCAGCCGCTCGGCTCTGCCGGGATCGAGTTGCGCGAACTGTAGCGTGCCATCGCGTACCGCACCCTCCGCCACACTAAGCTCGGGGGCCACCACGAACACCACTCGCTCAATCAGCGGCCCACCACCGTAATACCGCTCGCTCGCCTTGAGTGAGATAGATTGGCCGGGCCGCCTCTCCTCCAAAACGAACGGACCCGTGCCCACCGGCTGCTCACTCATGCTCCCGGCAAAATCGGCGGGTGCCGTGCCTGACAGCACGTGGCTCGGCAGTATGGGCAGCGCCATGTCGGCCAGGATCGGTGAGTACCGCCCCTTCAAGGTGAAGCGCACCGTGGAGGTCACCGGGTCTACCGCCTCCACCTTCTGTACCCACTCCTGTAGATGGACCATCGCCGTATTCTGCGCCGATACCTGCCTCAGCATGCCATACGACCACACCACGTCCTCGGCTGTGAAGGGCGCGCCGTCGTGCCACGCGACATCCTTCCGAAGATGGAAAGTAAGGAGCGTACCGTCGGCACTCACCTCCCAGCGCTCGGCCAGGTCGGGCTGAGGCTGCAAGCGGTTGTCGATCTTGGTCAGGCCGGAGAAGATAAGGCCGGTGACCGCTTGCGCGTTCGCGTCGAAGCCTGCCGTCCAGGGGTTGAGCGACCAATAGCTGCCGTCCGCACGTATATCGCTTGCCAGCCTGATATTCAAAGTGCCGGCGCGCGGCCTGTTGGGGACCGTCGGCGTTGGCGGCGGCGGAGGGGTAGGCGTAGGCTGCGGATTCGGGTCTACATCACACCCCGCCAGGGCCGGCAGCAGGGTGAGCACAATAACCAGGAAGGAGAGATAAGGCGCACGAGGCCCGTGCCGGGTATTACGCTGCATAACCTTATTATACAGTACGAGCCGGTTACGAACCCTAACGTTCGTTGACCCACCCGTACTGCCGCTCATAGTACCATTTGGCATCTACAATACCCCTTATATAACACCAATGAGGATTGTTTGGCCTGATAGCTATATGCTACAATCTCCCTATTCTTACTAGATATAGTATCTACCCTTGTGCCCTCCTCTAGTAAGAACGGCCCCAGCACGGGCGGTACGCCGGGAGCCGGATCCAACATTTCAAAAAGGGACCGCAAGAGAGCGTATGCTCATGGTAAACGAGAGTGACCGCCTGGCTCACATCTTCATCTGGAAGCAGGGAAGTACACCCGACCTGGAGTACGCTCGCCACGTGCTGAGCGTGGTAAACCCCCACGCCTTGCGCGTAGTCCAGGAGGCCAACCCACCCATACGCTTCTTCACCCTCTTCGGACAGTGGCCCGAAGACCCCTGGGCGCGCGCCTTCTACGATATGCGCGCCACCCCCAACCCCGAAGGCCACGAGTGGACCGATATCAACCGCTACGACCTTGCCGGTTGGCAGGGCACCGACCAGCGCACCGGCGAGCGCCTCTTCATAGTCACCGCATACAGGAAGGCTAACGGCTCTCCCGCCGATGCTTTCCAGGTCGCCCCCGTACCCGCGCCCTCGCATGGCCCCACCGCTCCCGTGCCCCAGGTCCCCTACTACCCTCAACACCCAACAGGCCCTCTCGAATGGCCCCCCCAGGTCGGTACCACCGACGCCCTGGCCCTCCCGTTCCAGGCACAGGGCACTGGTCCAGAAGCGCAAGATGAGCCTCCAGCGCCACCCGATCATACAGGCGGCCAGTTGGCCGATACCGCGCAACAGGAATCGGGGAAGGCGGGCCGCTCCGGTCCTGCCCGCCCAGGCCAGCCTGCGACGACCGGCCCTGCCACCCCCTACCCCCCGATCTACAGCCGGGCGCTGGGAGGCCAGGTCCCGGCTGTCACGGGCAGCGACCTGCTGCCCAACAGCTATGCGCCATACTACGCGGGCTTCCCACAGCGGCTGCTGGCGGCGCTGATCGACTTCTTCTTCATGGGCATGCTCGTGATAGCAGCCGTATACGTCATGCTCTCCCTGCGCGGAGGCGCACCCACCACCGATTTCGGTTCGTGGCTCGCCGCCTACACCCCGCCTGCCCTCGTGGGCCTGGCTACATTCGCCCTCTACCACGTCGTGCAATGGGCCGCCTGGGGGCGCACGCCCGGCAAATACTTGATGGGGATAAAAGTGGTGGCCGCCGACGGCAGTAAGCCCGGCCTGGGACGCGCCCTGGTGAGGATGCTCGGCTATTTCTTCTCCTTCTTCGGGGGTTTCCTCCTGATAGCCTTCGATCCTCGCAGGCAGGGTCTGCACGACAAGCTGGCCGAAACCTACGTCGTCCCCGAAGTGCCAGGGGCCGCCGTGCCCAGGGGCCTCCCCGGCTACTCAGGGCCAGCGCGTAGCCCAGGCGTACCAACGAGACCCCAGGGTGCATTCCCTGGCCCCACTATGGCGGCGGCAACGGTGGCCGGAGACCAGGCATACGAGACCGTGGAGATAGCCCCCGGTGCCTTCGATACGGCGGGCACCGGCCCCATCGGTGATTTTCGCGGCATCTACTCGGACGACCGGGGACTTCAGACCGTGACCCTGCTGCCCGATCTCCCAGACGACCCGTTCGGGGTGCATACGCCCA
>JBAURA010000329.1:0-20796 GCA_049580985.1 Chloroflexia bacterium | reverse complement strand
GTAGATGCCCTTGTGGTTGCCCTTTCTCCAGGCCTTGCCCAGCCTTACCGCAACCCTCCATGTATACGCGTCTGTATATCCCACTGTATGCTCCATCCCGGCACCTATGGCTTCATAATCAGGTAGTAGGCTTCGTGCCTGGGGGTTATGAATCATATAGGAGGATCTTGTATGTTGAAGCATCTTCTAGGTCTGGGGCCCGCATTGATTGCATTGGGAGGGCTGGTCGCCTGTGGTGGTAGCGCGCCGGAGCCGCCCCCGGTGACCATCCTCCAGGCTTTCCCTACCATAACCAGCCCTATCATGGATATAGGGACCGTGGATAACATTGCCAACCCCCACAATACCTACGGGCCAGGGATCTACCTGTTAGACCCCGCGACCGGCGCGTTGCACGGTTGGGCCATATCTCGAAACCTGGAAAACCCTGACGATATGTATGTCACCTCGCTACATGGAGCCTCATGGTCTCAGGCGCGTCAAGAGTTGCTCATAGGGACTATGAGCGGCGACGAACCTGCATTGTTCACAGTAGCACTCGACGGGAAGACAACCGATCTAAAGCTCTGGGCGGACGCTGAGATGGGTGTGGAAGAGCGCTACGACTTTGCATGGTCGCCTGATGGCCGCCAGATCGCATACAACCAGCAAGGCAGGGGCAACTCCGGCGCTCTTGATGACGTGTTTGTACAGGATGCAACCGGGTCGCCCCCACGACGCATCACTAATGGGATGGATGCGCGTAATCCTTCATGGTCGCCTGACGGCGCTCATATCGCCTTCAGCACCTTTACTAGAAATCCCCAGATATATCGTGTGGCCGTGGATGGCGGCACTCCCCAACTCCTGCTGGGAGATTTTTGGACCGTCTACAAACCGGCCTGGTCGCCCGATGGCGCTCATATCGCCTTCCTGGGTAAAAAGGTAGAGAGCGAGCCTGTGAACCTCTGGGTGATGGATGCTGATGGAGGTGGAGTGCGGGCCGTGGTGTCGCTGCCATCCCCCTTGGACGAGGTTGCCAGGTCCTTGTCCGCCTTTGCGTGGTCGCCCGACAGCTGGCGCTTTGTGTTCCTGTCGGATCACGCCGGCCCCTGCTACCACAATGCGATTGAAGGTGGGGGAGCATGCGAATCGCGTTTGTACCGGGTGAACGTTGACGGCAGCGACCTGACTAAGCTGAGTGAGCATTCACAGTCGTCTTTTGACGTATGGCTGGCATGGCTCCCGTAAACGCTAGATAGTGCGATTACGTGCGACAGTATTGCCCACGCATGTGCCCTGTGACGCTATGCGGCTGAGGTAGGGGCGGTCAGGCGGGTGAGGTCGGCTTCGGTTGGGCTGTAGGCGGGCCACGACTTGCCCAGCAGGGAGCACAGGGTGTAGTGCGCGTCCTTCTGTATGCGCGAATTGCCTTCCTGGCGGTAGAGAGCAACCAGTTCCGCGTTGTGTGCTGGGTGACCCAGCAGTGCGAGAGCAAGCACGGAGTAGGCGTAGCGGCCTAGCTGCTCCTGGGCGCGCCACCAGGCCGACCAATCTTTCGCCTTGAGCGCATCGGCATACACCGGGTCGAGCATACGGGCGGGCGACTGCTCCATGGCCTGCTCCCATACCCCTTGCAAGTGCGTGCGTAGCTGGCTATCCGCGCGAGCCGAGGCAAGGGTTGAGTAGTTGATGGCGGGCGGCGCGCCGATGATCGCCAGGAAGTTGCCCAGCCACGCCTCCGGCTTGCGCTCGTCCATCAATGCGAGCGGGCTGACGTACATGCCAGGCATACCCAGGTCACCGGGTGTTTCCGCGTCATCGCCTTCATATGCTTCTTCGCCCGCTTCCCCTGTTGACGCGCCGGTATCGTCTTCCGATTTCCCCGTGAAGCGTGACATTATTCCTTTGAGAGACCATTTCGACATAATTGCATCCTTCTGTACGCGAGTAGCTAATAAACTATAAAGTGTCGCTGCCGCCTTACGAGCCAACCGACTAGAATCGAGGCCAGGGCAGCCCCGGCCACGGCTATCAATCCCAAATAGCTGTCAGTCCCCGTCGAAGGCAACGGGCCTGGCGTGAACTCGAAGAAGTAAGTCTGGCTATCGGGTATTGGATTCCCGTTTGTGTCGAGAATCCGGATCGACAGGTTGCGATCTGTAATCGGACGCCCATCCGATCCGTAGGCCGGCACAACCACAGTGGTGTCGAGAGGCAATTCGCAACAGGTCTTGCTCATGTCTGGACTCGCCTTACCCAGTACCGCGATTGGCGTAGATTTCGTTACAACCCGGCCACCAATAGGTTGGTAGAATTCGAGAGCCAGGCCAAGCTCGATAGTAACCTCGCCGGGAGGCACGGTCCCCCAGACGTGGATTTGGGTGCCGGGGCCGCCGCTCTTAGGCTCGAAGGTGAAGCCGTAGATCGTGGCGGAGGCAGGCGCAGACACGACCAGCAGGGCAACGCCCACAAACACAATAGCCGCAAGCAAACGACATTTCGACATGGCAAACCCCCTTACTTACCCAACAGCATCTCCACTATACGCCGCAGCCTATCCACAGGCAAATCAACGTCGGTCTTGAGCGTGCCCGTCGCCGGGTCAAGCTCCACATCCAGGATCTCGTCGAACAGTTCCTGCTTGCGATAGAGCACCTCAAGCACGCGCTGTTCCACCGTGTTGAGGGCGATCATATTGATCACGTTCACAGGTAGCGTCTGGCCGATGCGGTGGGCGCGGCCTATGCGCTGCTCCACGCGGGCGGGGTTCCAGGGCAGGTCGAGGTTGATCACGAACGAGGCGGCTTGCAGGTTGAGGCCGAGCCCGCCCGCGTCTGTAGATATGAACGCGTGAACGGCTGGGTTGGTTGTGAATTGCTCGATTATGCGCGTGCGCTCGCGCATCGAGAGGCCACCGTGCAGGCGCACGCTCTTGAAACCCGCTTTGATGACGGCGTCCTGGGCGTGGCGCGTCATCCGCTCCCACTGCGAGAAAATGAGCATCTTGTGCCCCTCCGACGCGATCTCCGCGACGAGGGCAGGCAGCTCGCGCAGCTTGCTGGACGACTGCACCGACGGCTCGACCAGTTGGGCAGCGGTGGCGCACTCGCGCAACCTGGTCAGGAGGGACAGGGCCAGCGCGCTATGCTGGGCGTTCCACTCCGGCATCCGCAGTAGCTCGTTCAGCGCCTTTTCGAGCGGGCGGTAGACGCGCGCCTGCTCGGGGTCCAGCTCCAGCCAGAAGTCGTTGTCGATGCGCTCCGGTAGGTCTTGGAGCACGTCGGCCTTGCGGCGGCGCAGCAGGATCGGAGCGATGGCGCGGCGCACCCCTTCCAGGTCGCGGTAGCCGATGATGCCACCCCACTCGTCCTTGATGATGTGCCGCGCCATGAACTGCCAGGGCGGGCCGAGCAGGCGGTCGTCCAGGAACTCCACGATGGAATACAGTTCTTCCAGGCGATTTTCGAGGGGCGTGCCGGTGAGGACGAACGCGAAAGGCCGCGGCAGGTCTTTGAGCGCCTGGCTCGTTTTGGCGCGCCAGTTCTTGATGCGCTGGGCTTCGTCCAGGATTATCAGGTCTGGCCTGAGTGAGTGCAGGTGCCCAAGATCGCGCAGCACAAGCTCGTAGTTGATGATCGTGAAGAACGAGTCCTGTTCGTACTGCCTGGCGCGCTTCTGCTTCGTGCCTCCGACCACCACGTAGCTGTCGTCCGTGAAGCGCTCGATCTCTCGGCCCCACTGGAACTTGACGGACGCGGGTGTTACCACCAGCACCTTCTTGATGTCGTGCCACTCCTTCAGGAGCCGAGCGGCTGCAATGGATTGGGGAGTGTTATGCGTCAATATATAATCGTCGGTCACATAAAGGTGATCATTTGAGTTAACCGCAATGCATTGAGTCTCCTTGCGTCCTACATAACTAACAGATCGGATTGCCCGCACAGGTGGATACTTCGATCTCGGGTGATACAGATTGGCCTTACGAGTCAACCGAAAGGGTTGAATCTCAGGGGGCAAAGCAATGCTCATGCGATAGCAGGTTTGGCCCAAACGTCGTTCGCCCTTGTAAGTATACGTAGGGGCTTTTTGCCGAAGCGTCGCCCTTCCACCCAGCGACTGCACCAACTCGATCATATCTTCAGCTAATCTAATGGAAGAACTGCCGAATTCGATGTTGTTATCTGCTTTGCGAACACAGCCGTCTGTATCAAGCAAGCCCTGCAATAAAGCGATCCTATCATTCAAACCGGCAAACTTATAGATGGCGGGGATGAATTTGCTTTCTGCCCTCTTACCTGCAACGTCAAGTGAGCGCAGCGCCATCATTACTGGATTTGCCTTGGAAGTACTCCCCTGACTTATTCTCCAGTCATATCCGGTGGCCTTGGCAAGAACTACTCCCTGAGGCAATCTCTGACGGACAAGATCAAGTATCTCAACATCAGCGCTCGAAAGAATAATGGAATGTTGAGCCAATCCGCCATCGCCAAGCAATACACCAAATAGATAGGGATCGAGAGGGAGCGATACTTCTGTAAATTGCACAGGCTTGACCATCGGTATGAAGTACCTGCTGTTGCCACTAGGTTCGCGTAGATCGCGGCGTATGTCCCGTAGCGCCATAACACGTGGAGCATAACCTCGCCAACGACGAGATGCGCTGTTCACCAACCACAAGTGATCATCGCAACATTCAGTAGCACTACCATCAGTGAACTCGACACGAAATACGTCTTTCTGCCCTTGCGGATAGATGCCGATAACTTGTGAAGCACCTCCCTGAGAATTGACAACTACATCTCCTACTCTGATGTCTTTCATTGTCATCCATCCATGAGGAGTGAGAATCTTTGCGTCGAGGGGCTGCGCCTTACCCAGCCCCATATCATCGGCCAGCAGCGCCCGCTCCGTGAACGCGAGAAAGAGAGTGCCGACGGCCTGGTACGGATATAGGGGCAGGTTAAGCAGGTCGAGCCGCGCCTGGCCTGCCTCGACAGCCGAAATTAGCTCGCGCCTGCGGGCATCGCGCTCGGCGCGGCCCTTCGCGGTCTCGGCGTAGTCGTACACTTCAGGCTCGACCACGGCGGTGCCGCCGAAATCTTCCACTTCCTCCAGGAAACGACCCAGGCGCTCAAGAAAGCGAGGCGGGTTGCTCTCAAGCAGATGGAGATACGGCAGCAGGTAGTGGTTCACCAGCCGCAGGAGGCCGGGGTCGAGGGCGTGGTCATAAACGGGGGCCGCCGTCCAGGTGCCGTCGCCCACGTAGCGCAGGGTGATATAGACCGTCAGGCGATTGACTTCGAGCAGGCGAGGTTTGGCGGCGCGTATCTGGGGGGCGTGCTTGCGGCGGATGTGAGACATGACCGCCTCGACGTGCTTGCAGGTCCCCAGGTTGTTCTGCTCGTAGTCTGGGCAGGAGCATCTATTTACGAAGTGCTCAGGGTGGGGGTCGCGTATCAGCACGTCGTAGGGGATGCTGCTCTCGCCCGTGATGCGGTAGAGGCCGAGGAATTTGCTTTCGGGCTTGCCCGGCGTCTCAGGCGAAGTGTGCTCTATGCGGAAGAACTCGCGCCGCGCGCGGTCGCGCCGAGCCTGGATCGCCACCTCGCGGGCGATCATGGTGCCCAAGCCGCCGTAGTCGTCCCGCGCCTGGGGAGCGGACTCGGCTTCGTCGTCCGGATCGGTGATTTCTATGGGCGGTTCGGCGTCGGTGCGCTTGCGGGCGGTCATTCGCGGATTACTTTTGGGCGTGCGCGCTGGACTCGAATGCGTCGCGCACGCTCGTCTGGAGCAGATATAGCACAATAGCAGCCGGTATGAGGATACTCGCAATACCGGCAACCGTGATCTCCCGCGAGATGATGTTCAGCAGAGCGGACGCCGTGTACACCAGGTAGAGCACAATAGCGGTGTTGCGCGCCCAGGGCATCATGCGCCAGAGAGCGATCCCAAGCCCGACACTGATCACCACAGGCAGGATGGCGACCCACACCACGGCGGAGTCGCGGCTGGATGTACTGGTCAGAGAGAGGACGACCACTACCAGGAAGAGAGCAGCCAGCACGAAGTTGAGTATGGAGATGACCGTAATGCCCAGGGGACGCCGCACTCTATCGACGCGGCTGGACGCCGGTGGAGCGGAGGCAGAAGGCGGCCCGCTTCCAGGCTCGCGCGCCTGCACAATCCACGGCTTCTGTTTCGGTGGTTCAGACATGAGAGTTCTCTACAGCATGCTTGCTCAGTATACAGGCAGGGTATGAACGCATCGCGTTCGCCCGGCCGGCGCATTCTCGACGCCGGACGCCTTCCTGTATAATATACCATCAGTACGTAACACTCGTAATTGGAGAAACGATTTGGCAGGATCGACACACAAGATTCTCTTATATAACACGCTTACCCGCGAAAAAGACCCGTTCGAGCCTATATCGCCTGGCAAGGCCGGCCTCTATACCTGCGGCCCTACGGTCTATAACTTTCAGCACGTCGGCAACTTCAAGACGTTCCTGTTCGAGGACGTGCTCGCGCGCACCCTGCGCTACAACGGCTACGACGTGACGCATGTGATGAACATCACCGACGTGGGCCACCTTACCTCCGACGCGGACGAGGGCGAGGACAAGATGATCAAGGCTATGCGGCGAGAGGGCAAGTCGGTGTGGGAGATCGCGAAGTTCTACACCGACGTCTTCCTGCTGGACATGGACAGGCTGAACATCAGGCGGCCCGACCTGCTCACCCCCGCCACCGAGCACATCCAGGAGATGATCGACCTGGTGGAGTGCCTGATAGAGAAGGGGCACGCCTACGTCATCAGCGATGGAGTCTATTTCGACGTGGCTACGTTCCCCAAGTACGGTGAGCTATCGCGCCAGAGCCTGGACGACCAGGAGGCCGGGGCGCGCGTGGAGGTGAACACCGAGAAGCATAACCCCGCCGATTTCGCCCTCTGGAAGCGAGCCGACACGAGCCACGCCATGCAGTGGTCGTCGCCCTGGGGCCAGGGCTACCCAGGCTGGCATATCGAGTGCTCGGCTATGTCGATGAAGTATCTAGGCGAGACATTCGACATCCACTGCGGCGGCGTGGACCACATCCCCATCCACCATGAAAACGAGATCGCGCAATCGGAGGGGTGCACCGGCAAGCAGTTCGTGCGCTACTGGATGCACTCCGAGTTCCTCTTGATCAATGCGGGCAAGATGAGCAAGAGCAAGGGTGCGGCTGACGAGAGCGGCAACCGCGACATGGGCGAGGGGATCGAGCCGCTCAACACAGGCGGTGGGGGCTTCCTGACCCTCCAGAGCCTCATAGACAAAGGCTACAACCCGCTCGCCTACAGGTACTTCTGCTTCACCGCCAAGTATCGCGCCCAGCTAAACTACACCGACGAGTCGATGGACGCGGCGGCGCGGGCGCTGGATGGGTTGTACGATTTCGTTACGAACGCTTTACGGACGGTAGACGGTGGACGGTCGACGGTAGATAGCAGCTGGCAAGAAACTTACAAAGAGCGTTTCCTCATGTCGATCAATGACGACCTGAACTTGCCGGGCGCGCTTGCCGCCGTGCACGACCTGATCACGGAGGCCAACAGGCGAGGCGAGCAGGCGGCTATCCTGCCTACCCTTTTCGAGTGGGACCGCGTGCTCGGGCTCCAGTTGGAGGAGACGGCAAGCCAACGCCTTGAGGACAAGCTGCCGCCTGACTTGCAAGGCATGCTGGACGCCCGCCAGGAAGCGCGCAAGAACAAAGACTGGAAGCGCGCCGACGAGCTACGCGACCAACTGCGCGAAGCGGGCATCGAAATCGAGGACACGGCACAGGGCGTGCGGTGGAAGAGGCTCTGATGAGTAAAACGTAAAACGTAAAACGTAAGTGCGTCACTCGCCACTCGTCACTCGCCACTTACGTTTTACGTTTTACGTTTTACGTTTTACGCCAATGAGAATCCTGCTCACAAACGACGACGGCATCCAATCGCCCGGCCTGAAGGCGATAGCCGATGCATTAGCGCCTGAGCATGAGGTAACGGTGATCGCGCCGGACCGCAACTGGTCTATCTCAGGGCACAACCGCACGATGGACAGACCGTTGCGCGTCACGGAAGTGCCTATGGGAGAGGGATATACCGCGTACTCGTCGGACGGCTCGCCCGCCGACTGCGTAGCCCTGGCGGTGCTGGGCTTTTTGGAGGGACTGCCGGAATTGGTAGTATCTGGGATAAACTCAGGGAACAACCTGGGCGACGACATCACCTATTCGGGCACCGTGGCCGCTGCCATGGAGGGCGTGATCAACGGCCTGCCCTCCATAGCTGTTTCGATGCACACGGAGCCTATCTGGCCGGTGGACGTGGGCGCACAGTTCGTGGTACGGCTGGTCCAACAGATCACCGAGCGCGGGCTGGCGAAGGACATCCTACTGAACGTGAATATACCGAACCTCAACCACGACGAGATCAAGGGCGTGCAGATCACCACCCTGGGCAGGCGCATCTACGACGACCAGCTAGTCAAGGGCGTGGACCCGCGTGGCCGCACCTACTACTGGATCGGCGGCAATATCATCAGGAGCGAAGGCGAACAGGGCACGGACGTGGTAGCGATAGCCGACGGCTACGTCTCCATAACCCCTATCCACCTCGACATGACCAACCACAGCATACTCGAAAAGCTCAGGTCGTGGGACCTGCGCTTTTAGGGATTAGGGATTGGGGATTAATTTGTACTTAGCCGGGCCTCCAATCCCCAATCCCCAATCCCCATGGAAACATTACGTGCATTCGTAGCAGTAGAGCTATCCGGGGAGATACGCGACTTGCTGGCGGCGAAGCAGGACGAGCTGCGGGCTGCTATAGGCAGGTCGGCGGGGGCCGTGCGGTGGTCGAGGCCGGAGGGAGTGCATCTTACGTTGCAGTTTTTGGGCGATGTGCCTGCCGACCTGATTCCCAGGATAGCGGACGGGGTGCGCCAGGGGTGTGCGGGGGAGAGGTCGCTGGAGTTGATCCTGGGTAGAACGAGCGCGTTTCCGGGGCTCACGAAGCCCCGAGTGCTCTGGATGGGACTTGAGGGCGATACGGGCCGGTTACAGGCGCTGCAAACTCGCATTTCCGATCAACTCAAGGAGCTAGGTTACAGGCCGGACAAGCCTTTCCAGCCTCACGTTACCCTGGGGAGAACGCGGGACACGGCGAGACGAGACGAACTGGAAGCTATCTCGTGGGCTTTGAGGCAGCAAGAGAACAAGCCCATAGAGCGAGAGCCTTTCACAGCCCACCGCGTCAGCCTGATGAAAAGCGAACTCAGGCCTGGCGGGTCCGTATATACAGAGTTGGCGGGAATAGAATTAAAGTAACCCTCGGACCGACTCCCACGGACTTCACCGCAGATGGATCCTACCAACCAAGTCAAGGGAAACCGCAACATCCCACCCGCCGACGAAGCTTAGCTATGACGCTTCCCGTTTAGGTTATGGGGTTTCCTCCGGCGTTGGAATCTCCTCTAGCGTTGGGGTTTCTTCCGGCGTTGGGGTTTCCGTATCGGGAACGGGTGGCGGCGTATCCGTTGGCAGAGGCGTGTGCGTGAACGTCGGTTCCGCGACCGGTGTGGGGGTTTCCGTTTCGGTTGCGACGGCCACAGGGGTGGACGAAGGTTCGGATGTGGCGGTGGGTGTAGCTATGTCTAAGTCCGTGAGAACAGCCGAGGCTGTGGGTGCCACAGTATCGGTTGCAGTTGGGATAGCGCGTGTCGGGGCTGGCAGGATGGGAGGCGCGTGAGTGGGACTTGGGCGAGGCCAGGTGGGTGTGTGGCTG
This sequence comes from Chloroflexia bacterium, assembly GCA_049580985.1. GTDB lineage: Bacteria > Chloroflexota > Chloroflexia > QHBQ01 > JADMIH01 > JADMIH01. Next base: position 11,000 of record JBAURA010000329.1, on the reverse strand, counting down.
GGCGTCGGTGTGGGCGTACCGGTGGCGGTCGGCGCAACCGTCGGCGCAACCGTCGGGGTGTGGGTCGATGTAGGTGTACTGCTGGGCGTAAAGGGCGGCCTGGTCGCGGTAGATGTAGTCTGGGAAGAAAAGGGGGTGCCAGTTACAGTAACTGGGATTGAGCCGGGGGAGTTAGCGAGGGCGGAGGCAGTTGCATTTGGCCTGGGCGAACCGGCTGTCACCGTTGCGGAAGCCGTCTTGGGACTTGTATTCCCCAGTGAGCTCGACGTACCTGCATTCGGTGAGATGAGGGCTGTTAGCCCCAGTGTCGCTACTATTACCACGCCCAGGACGGTGCCCAATCCGACCAGGATGGCGCGCCTCCTGCCCCGCGGAATGCGTTTCTCACGCGCACTCGGTTTGCCGGTGAGCAACACTTGTTGGGTGTTCGGCGCTACAGACAGGGTTGGGATGAGGGTTGCAAGGGCAGAGCTCGTCCTCGAAGAGCGGTCTGATGTCGATGCGGGTTCGACTTCGCCTTCAGCGCCAGGTTCTGGGGCTATAGGCTTTCCGCGCAATCGTATTCTTTCCCGAACATCTATAGGCTCGATGGGTCCTAGCTTGCCGGACTCTGTAAGGAAAGTGGGCAGAGGCACTTCGGGGGCATCACCGGAGCTTACATGATAAGGCTCTGCTTCTTCAGGTTCCAGAGGCCCTGTGGTGGCTCCGCCCCTGTATCCCTTTTCCTCCGCCTCGTCCACCGGAGGCGCATCTCCAATCTCCGCTGCCGGTGCGGGGTAGCTCGGCAAATCGCCTGAATGCGCCACCGACACACCCTCATCTGCAATGGCATCCGGGTCCAGAGACCGTTCATAGTCTGGCTGTACCAATGGCAGGGGGGCCGTTTCACGCGTGCTGCCGCGCGATCCGCCCAGGAGCAGGCCCAGCCACTGCGCGGCCCCCTGCACGTGCTCGCCCCAGCCCACCCGTGCCTCGTCCTCGCCCGGCGCGGCTTCATACAGGCTCTCAGCGAGATGGTAGTGCTCCCCATCCCAGACGTAGGAGGCGCTTTCGTTAGTTGACGGATTGGCGAGCAACAGGAGGCGGGCGCTCTCAGGCAGCGCACGTTGGGTGTCAGCTAGAGAGAGGTGAGGTGGAAAGATGCCTATGCCGGGGTCTGCATAAAACCAGCCCACCAGCTCCGAGCCTGCATGATCTTGCTCCACCCAGGCCGTGACACTCTCCATGCTGCTAGGCCTGACTTGCAACGCCTGGCTGCTGCTCCCGGCCACGAGATCGACCTTCTTTGCCTCTTGTATAACGATTCGGCGCTCGTGTTGCCCGGCTGCGGTGCTGACCTTCTGTTTGCCGAGGAGAAAACCTACCGTTTCAGCGGGCATACCGGCGCGGGCCATCTCCATAAGCGTGAGATAAACTCGCGAAGTAAGCACAACCCTGGTCGGGTAATAATCTGCTTTATTGCCACTCATCACGTCTATTCTACAACAGGCCCGTGCTGTGTGTTGCGTTGTGCGTCAGTTTCTGGTCAGTCGTGCGTCAACTCTCGCGCACATGGAGGCGCTTTATCGTCCGTCCATGGCCTCTGGTTCTACGCTGCCGGTCTTCTACGCGCGGCTCGGTAGGCATGGGTAGGCCAGGGACGACGTTCGCGTGTTCTATCTCGTCAACATCGACCTGGACTTCATTCAACCTGCCCAGCAGCTCCAGGAGCACGCGAACTCTAGCGCCACCTTTCATCGAGCCTATGAACACCGCCTCGAGGCCCCGCAGCCGCCCGCTTCGAATCGACACTACTTCGCCACTTTTGAAGCTGCGCGGCAGCACACCGCCGGTGGCATTTATGCCATCCACTCTCTCACGTAGCGCTTCTACCACGCCTTGCGGCACGGCTTGAGGCTCGCCGTCAAACCCCACCAGCCGCACAACCCCAGGTGTGCTCTTGATCCGGCTTAAGACACCCTGCTCTAAGTCGGCATGCACGAACAGGTAACCCGGGAAGAGCACGGTGCGACGCACGCCATCTCGCTCCTCGTTACTGATTGCTCGCGGGGCGGCGCGCTCGATTATGGGCGTGTACGTATCCACCGGTAGATGCCCTGCCAGGGCCTGGGCCGTTTGCCTCTCGCGGCCCACCTTGCATTGCACTACGTACCAGAGGAGCGTCGAGCCTACTGGTGATGTTTCCGCTCGATCCACAGTATGAAGGGTTAGAGATAAAGGTAAATGACTCTTTGAATGCCTGGCCGACTGGTTTCCCGCATGTTCATCACGCAGTGTAGGGCCTGTAGAGATAGCTGTCAAGCCAATAGGCAGGCATTCGTGGTCTTACCAGCTCCTTTGCCGCATGCCTCCTCGATTGCGTGCCGTTGGGTAGGAGGAACGGAACGACCTTCCCCACTGACCGGAACAAAACTGGTATACTGGCGGTTGAAGTGAGGGACTTTCTTACCTGGGGGTATTGGAAGTGGGTACGGTCGAGCCAGGGCCGGGATCGATATATAGCAGACTAAAAGAGGATAGGTCTCATATGGGCACCGAAAGTGAAACTTACTACAAGCGGAATCCGCACACCGCCTGGCAGATTATGCCCGAAGGCGGGATGATCCTGGACCTGCGCGCGCACGAGCTGACAGCCACCAACCTGACCGGCGCGGCGATCTGGCAGGAGCTGGAGGAGCCGCGCACCGTGTTGCAACTGAGCGAGGCACTCGCCCAACAATTCACCGTTACGCCGGAAGAAGCGCTCGGAACAGTGAACGCTTTTCTCGACCAGCTTCAAGAGAAGAACCTAGTAGAGATAGTCTCAGACTAATGGAGAGTAGCAGGCCCATGAAGGGTGCGTCTGAAGCGCATTCCCTGGCGTTGGAAGTGGCGAATAAAGAATGCCTGGTACGCACCAACAACCTCCCCTTCCTCGGTGAAATTGCCGGGCGCTACGGCCCCTTTATCAAGGCCCACCCGCCTGCCAAACCCGATCTCTTGATCGACCTGCGGCTGGCTGAAGCGCCGGTTCGCGCCGAATGGGAGCCGCGCTTCATCGCCCACCCCGGTGTATATCCGCTCCCTGCTCCCGCCGATTACGACCCGGCCCGCGACGGCCCCCTCATACCGTACGAGGTAACCGCGCCCGAGGGGGAATTACGCGTCGCCGCCGGCGACACCTTGCGCGCCTCGATGCACCTCGCAACAGGCCACGCATCGGTATCGCAGACGGCGAGTATTTATCTATTCCACACGGCTTTGCGGCAGTTCCTGGCGTACATGCTGCCGTTCGCCGGCGGCTGTCTGCTGCACTCGTCAGGAGTGGTGCTGGGGGGTCGGGCGGCAGGCTTCTTCGGTCCCTCGGGAAGCGGCAAGTCCACCATAGCGAGGCTGCACATGGGGCCGGTACTGACGGACGAAAGCCTGGCACTCACGCGCAACGCGGGGGGCTGGACCGCGCACGCTACTCCCTTCTGGGGTGATTACGATGCCGGCCCTCCACCGGTAAAGAGCGCGCCGCTGGCGGGGCTGTTCCGACTGGTGAAGGGGGACGAAGACGAGGTTACGCCGCTTGCCTGGCATTCGGCGGTACGCGAGCTATCCTCTTCGCTGATGTACAGGCTTGACTCGCCCGAATATGAGACCGCGCTGATAGAAACGGCCTGCGCCCTTGCGAACGAGGTGCCGTGCTTTACTCTCCAATTCAGGCCGACAACGAGCATTTGGAGCCTGGTCGAGCGGACTCTTGGGGTAGGCTGACGCGGGCGCGGCAGAGATCGCGGCTATTTAGGGCGTACTAGAACTCACCAGATAGATGCCAACGGGACGTTGGCGGTACGCGTGCATACATACCGCCAGCGCCCCGTTGGCTCTTTTCCTATTTATTTAGAAGAGCTAACCCCTCTGTAGGGGCATGGCGCTGACATGCCCCTACAGAGGGGTTTTGTTAGAAGGTAATTAGCTCCCTTTTACACGGCCTTCGCACAAGCGGAGCCACCCGCGCGTCTTCGGAGATATAGTACTACCGTGCTAGAGCGGTAGTCCAATCGCCTTATTGACTGTGCGGCTCACGTGTCCATATGATTAGCAAGATACTAGTTTTTGTGACCAGTACCAAAGGATCGAGGTGGTTGTGTAGTCGTCTGCGGGAATGCTCTAACGTGGTGATGCAGCCTGCATGTCAGGTCTCCATTTTAGACCTGGCACCGGAAAAGATCACCGGCGAAGACCGGTAGGAGGCTCTCCTAAATGTATCTCAAAAATATATCATCAGGCGCGAAGGCGTTTGCCCTCTTGCTCGCGGTAGTGGCGGGGCTGGCGATTGCCGCCGGCGCATCTGCCTCCCCTCTCGCCGGGAAGAGTAGCGCATCGGGGGCTTCCCCGGACGTAAACCAAACGGTAAACGGGACGTTTGAGTCGGGCAGCATGGTGCCCTGGGACACGTCATTCAGCGGTGGAGTCTCCACAATCTCCACGACTACCGTGCATTCCGGGTTGTACTCTTTGCAGATTGCAATTGGCAGTAATGGCACCAATGGCAGTGGGGTCGCCGGAGGCGGTAGCTGCCCGAGTGGTGAGCGTGTACCTACCACCGCCGGCACTACGTACACGCTGGCCGGCTGGATCAATGTTCCCGTGGGAACAAGCTTCACCAGCGCGTTTATGGAGATAGCCTGGTACAGCAGCTGCGCCAGTGGAGGTCTTGTAAGCACTAATCGCAGCAGCCTGGTCACGACGGCTACCGGTGTCTGGCAATTCATAACAATGAGTGTGGCAGCCCCCGCAGGCTCAACTCATGCCGAATTGCGGCTGTTGGGTAGGGCCAGCCCGGCTCCCTTCGTCTATTTCGACGATGTCACCTTTGGGGATGGCACGCTCCCAGGCCATGTCCAGTGGACCCACACCCTGCCTACCCCCGGCCTCTACGCCGCGGCTCCCGCTATTGGCTTTTCGTCCACCGGCGAATCGCTCATATTTGTGGGCGGCAATAGCGGGAGCCACGTTGGCTTGCGGGCGACCGCGACCGCCACACCCTCAGTAATGTGGAGCAACGCGGTTGGCTCAGCTATACAGAACCGGGCGTCTGTGCTCACGATCGGCAGCACGAAGGTTGTCTACTTTACTTCCCAGAATGGCTGCGTGAACGCGTTCAATGCCGTCACTGGCGCTGCATTCTGGAACTCACCCAGCGGCTGCGTCAGGGTCGGCACCAATGTGCTGGCTGGCGTCGGCTACCAGCCAGGCGGGCAGTCGGGCGGCCCGACAAACGCCCTGATCTTTGCCGCTACCAGCGCCAATACGCTGACCAACACGGTAGTGGCCCTCGACGCGGCCACCGGAGCGCCCGTCTGGTACTTCGGCACTGCCCCGTTTACGGGTATGGTTGGCACCGCCGCCGCGCTTGGACCGGTAACTACAAAGCCTGCGGTCGGCTGGGCGCCCAAAAACGGGGTCTACTTTGGCTCCACCAATTCCAGTGGGTCTGGCGGCGGCGTGTGGGCGATAAGCACGACCGCCGGGTCCAATGGGGCGTTGCTCTGGTCCCAGGCCCCGGCCACAGTTGGCACGGTGTCTAACAGCCAGCCCTCACTTAGCTCCGACTTAGCCACCCTCTACGTTGGAACGGACGACCTGGCCGGCGGTGGGAGGACCTTGCGGGCGATGAATACGACCAACGGCAGCACAAGGGCTTCCCGTGCCCTGGCCTCCGGCAGCAACTTCATCGGGGTCCCATGGCCGAACGGCGTGACAGGTGGTACGAATGTCTACTTCACGTATGGCAACCGCGTCTATGCCGTCTCAGATACGGGCGGTGCCACCCTACCATTCAAATCAGGTTTTGGAGCCGGTACCAACGGCTATACGAACATGCCTGGCGGTGGTTCGCCACTCGTTTTGGGCGATGGCTTGTTTATCGGTGGCAATGATGGGGCCTTCTACAAGATGGATACAGCTACCGGCGTGGCCGTGGGCCGTTTGTTCTTGAACGCGGTCGCGCTCGTGAGCGATGCTACCTATGATGGAGTGCGAGGGGCTTTCTATATCGTCTACAGCGGCAGGCTGCACTCGATCCAGGGTAGCTGGACGGGCACGGGCTTAGGCCCATCGCTCCCAGGCGAAGCTCCAGCCGTGGGCAGCAAGCCTTCCGCACCCGGCGACCAGCCCGTTGCGGGGGGTGAGAGCAAGGGCGAGGCGCCATCAGCACGCGCACGGCTGACGAGCCTGGGGCTTTACGCTCCCCAGCAAGCGCCCACGCCTAAAAAGATATTCAGCGCGTCAATCGACAACTGGATGTACGTACGCATGGGGTGGTCGGGAGTAACCGGCCTGCACGAAGCGCACGTAACGTTCTACGACCCCAATGGGAGTTTGTATCAGACACTGAATGTGCTGTTCACAACGACCAATGATGGGCCGCAGACGATCCAGCGACCGGGGGTGCTCAACCCGGAGACCGTGCAGGTGGCTCCACCAAACCCCGGCACAGTGGTGTGGGCCGAGATGCCTGTTGCGGGCACATGGATGACCCGTATGCCGGGCAGATGGACGGTGGAGATAAAACTCGACAACGACCAGCAGGTACATGGCTGGACCGATTTCACGCTCGTCCCATGAAACCAGTCGGATAGAAGAGTTTGTATAAGCGATACGGGCCCTCCTTCGAGAAAAGGAGGGCCCGTATCGCTTATTTTGCTTCGGCTATGACAAAGCATTAGCCAATTTGCCGCGAGCGGCTCCCGTGTGAGTAGTGTTAGCTACTCCCGTAGCGTAGCGGCTCGTACTCCTTTCGCGCTATTGACTTGCGGACCCGAAAGTACTATAATAGCTGATAGTACTAAGTTCCTATGCTCTTGCAAAGAAGTATAGTACTTCTCTGCTTTTGGTTGCATGGAATTTCGTTTCGTCGCATGGGACTGCTCGCACGACAGTCCCCTCATCTACGCCCCAATACGATTGGACATATAGCCGGTAGGAGGCCTCAGAAAATGTATCTCAGAACTTTGACTTTAGCCGCAAAGGTGTTTGCCTTTGTGTTGGCGGCAGTGGCCGCGATGGTGATCGTCGGCGCCACTGCGTCCGCCGCCCCTCCCAGCCAGAAGGGGGGCGTCGATGCTCCTGACGCCAACCAGGCTTACAACTGGGGCGGTGAAACGGCCGTGCCAACCGGCACCCCGGTCCCTGGCTGGACCGAGAGCGTCAGCAATGGCTATTCCTTCAGCGATAGCATCACAGTGCACTCAGGACTGTACTCTATTCATATGGAGACGCAAGACAGCAGTAGTAGCGGTAGCGGTGTCGCTGGTGGAGGGGCCTGTGCAGGTGGCGTACGTATCCCCATAACCGCCGGTACCAACTACACCTGGAGTGCCTGGACGAACATACCACCGATTACTGGTAACGTCTTTTTTATCCGTGTGCAGATAACCTGGTGGAATGCCTGCACTGGTGGCACGAAGATAGGCGCTACCGCCATATCGAACGAACCGGCCCTCGATGACGGCGTATGGAGGTTCGTGACAGGCAGCGCTAATGCGCCTGCTGGGGCTACGCATGCGCGTATAGAGCTGGTGGGGAGGGCTACGAGCGGCACGTTTACCGGCTACTTTGACGACGTCACCTTTGATGTGACTACCGGCACTACCCCTTCGATCCAGTGGACCCAGAGCCTTCCTGGTGGTGGCGCTTACGGAGCCGCCCCGGCGATCGGTTTTTCATCTACCGGTGAATCGCTGATATTCGTGGGTGGCAACAGCGGTAGTCATGTCGCATATAGGGCAACAGCGACCGCCACCCCGGCGCAGCTGTGGACGACCTCGGTAGGGGGAGCTATACAGAACCGTGCTACGGTCCTCACCATCCTCGGCACGAAAGTAGTCTACTTCACATCATTGAATGGCTGCGTCAACGCCTTCAATGCGGTTACGGGCGCTTCCTGGTGGGGCACTTCAGGCTGTATCAATGTGGGCAGCAGCCTGCTTGCCGGCGCAGCTTACCAACCCGCCCAGAGTGGTGGGCCATCAGTTCCCCTTATTATGGTGGCAACTAACTCCAACAATACCGCGAACAAAGTTGTGGCCCTCAACGCCGAGACCGGTGCCGTGGTGTGGACTTTCAATAACACCGGAATTCTTCCCGTTGGGCCGATCAACAGCCGACCTGCTGTCGGTTGGGCACCAAATAATGCAGTGTACTTCGGATCAAACAATGTGAGTGGCGTTGGCGGCGGACTATGGGCTCTGAACACAGCTAATGGAACGCTAAAGTGGTCACAACCCGCCGCTTTGGTCGGCACCGTCTCTAACAGCCAACCCAGCATCAATAGCAGCTCCTCCACGGTTTACGTTGGCACGGACGACTTCTCCGGTAGTGGGCGGACCTTACGGGCGATCAATACAACCGATGGCAGCACGAGAGCCTCTCTTGTCTTGGCTGCGGGCAGCAATTTCTTTGGCGCTCCGTGGCCGAACCCTGTGGGAGGTGGTACAGACGTCTACTTCACGTATGGCAACCGCGTCTATGCCGTGACAGACACGGGTGGCGCGACCCTGCCGCTCAAAACAGGCTTCGGGGTCGGCACCAACGGCTACACCAATATGCCTGGGGGTAGCACGCCGCTCGTACTAACGAGCAAAAGCGGGCTGTTCATAGGTGGTAATGACGGCGGATTCTACAAGATGAACATCAGCACCGGCTCAGGTGTTGGGCGCGTTTTCCTGGGCGTCAATTCTCTCGTGAGCGATGCCACTTATGACGGTATACGTGACGCTTTCTATATCGTTCACAATAGCAAGCTCTATTCGTTCCAGGGCAACTGGACGGACGTAGGCTTAGGCCCATCAAATGGAGGCCAGGCGCCCGGCGGGAATAACGCTCCACCCGCGCAGTCAAAGCCGGGGGCAGGGAATGGCAATAGTGATGCGCCAAACGCAAACGCACGGCTGTCGGCTCTGGGGATGTATAGCTCACCGAACGGTTCGCCTAAGACAGCGTTCAGCGCTTCGTCGGACAACTACATGTACACACGCATGGTGTGGACAGGCGTAACCGGCCAGCATACAGCGCGCCTGACGATTTACAGCCCCGATGGCAACGTGTACCAGGTCGTGGACGCACCGTTCACAGGTCAGGGCAACCGCGCCACAGAGGTGTGGGGGGAGCTGCCGATAGTAGGCACGTGGATGGCCCGTATGCCGGGCAAATGGACAGTCCAGGTGCGCCTCGACAGCAGCCTGCAAGTCTACGGCCAGACCAGCTTCACGCTCAACCCCTAAGGTTGGCTGGATAAAAATCCGAGTAAGAGCGACACCGGACCTCCCTTCGGAGGAGGCCCGGTGTCGCTCTTGTCGATTGGGGCTTGACCGAATGGCGCTTTAGCCCTATAATCAAGGTATTGTGCACTCCGGTAAGCTAAGAGTGCCAGTTATGTGTTGCTAATGTTCGACCTGAGGAGGATCGGTATTGGACGATCTATTGCTCAAGCGTGATACAGACCAAGAGACCGAAGGTATTGCTTCGGCGGAGCCGGTGAGCATGAACAGGACTAAGCGCCCGTTCGAAGCGCCAATGGTGCTCTGGACAGAGCCTTTCCAGCCCGTGGCCTACGGTATGGCGTGTGCCAAGATCGCGGGCCAACAGTTCACCTGCGATGCGAACCCCAACCTGAGCTAGACCGTGGGCGGCAGGCGCACCAACGGGGTGGGGATACTTATATATACTGGTGTGCCGGGCAGAACGGCTGCCTGGCATTATTGTTAAGAAGAGGTAGAACCGATGCAGAGAGGGCGAAGTAATCTTCTCAATCAGATGCTGCTTGACGCTGAAGAGCGATTCATCCCGTTCAGCATGCTGATCGAAGTCACGCACCGCTGCAATTTCGACTGCGTTCATTGCTACCAGGCCCACCAGCATAAAGCCACCCGGCAGGAACTTAGCACGGACGAGTGGTGCCAGGTGCTTGAGCAGGCGCGGGACCTGGGCACGTTCTTCCTTACTATATCGGGCGGCGAGATGCTGGTGCGCCGGGACTGGTTCGAGATCGCCCAGCACGCCCGGCGTAAAGGTTTCGTGCTCAAGCTGTACACCAACGGCTCGATGATCACGCCACAGATAGCCGACAGGATGGCCGAGTTGGATGTTATGGGCGTCGAAGTGAGTGTCTATAGCCACACGAGCACTGTGTTCGACGAGGTGACGCAGCGCAAAGGCTCCTTCGCACGCACGATACAGGGCATCAGGCTGCTGAGCGAGCGCAACATCCCCGTTACGATCAAGACCCCCATCATGCGCCAGAACGTCGACAGCTATAAAGAACTGCTGGCATTGGCCGAGGAGTTAGGGGTTTACTACATCTTCGACCCACAGCTAGTGCCTCGGAACGACGGCGATCTCACGCCTCTACAGTACCAGGTGGATAACGCCGAGTTGGCCGCTCTGTACAACGACCCCGCGCTCTACGACCAGCCGTGCAACGTGAACGAGAGCGCCAAGAGCGACAAGGAAAACTTGCTGGCGGTGTATGACCGGGTAATGAACTCGGCACCGTGCGGCTCAGGCAGGCGTATCGTGGTGGTTGACCCATATGGAGAAGTGTACGGTTGCTTGCAGATGATGAGCACCAACGGCAACATACGCCAGCGAACATTATCGGATATCTGGTGGAACGGCGAGAACTTCCGCGAAGTACGAACCAAGCTCAGGAAGGACCTGGTGCGCTGCGAAACGTGCCCCGGACCACCCCACTGTAAGCCGTGTATGGGCCTTTCCCTGATGGAGCATGGGGAGATACTGGGCCGCTCCAAGATCGCTTGCAGGCAGAACCACCTGCGCTGGCAGAGGGCCATGGCGGCGCGCGGCACGGAAGTGGACATCCCTGAGTGGTTGGGTGGCAACCCAAAAGGCGAGCTACCGGCCCTGAGGCAGGCATCCGCGATAGCTACTCCCATCACGATCATGGCAAGGGAGAGCTTTCAACAACTGAAGAAGCCCCAGGGTGTCTAAAGTACCCCGCAAAAGAGGCT